>NZ_JBFARO010000194.1:0-10795 GCF_040677125.1 Actinomadura sp. NPDC049382 | reverse complement strand
GGCGGGCGGCGGCTCGGCCTCACCGCCGCGCTCGTGCTGGCCGCCGCGAACCTGCTGGTCCACGCGATCGCCGGGACGAGCGGCGGCATCGGCAGCACGACCTTCAACGGCATTGTGCTGCTGGTGCTCGCCGGGCTCGTCGTGGGGCACGTCGTCCGGCTGGCGCGGGAGGCCGAGGCGCGGCTGGCCCGAGCGGTCGAGCTGGAGTCGGCGAACCGGGAGCGCGAGCGGCTGGCCCGCCGCATCCACGACTCGGTGCTGCAGGTCCTCGCCATGGTGCAGCGGCGCGGCGGCGAGCTCGGCGGCGAAGCGGCCGAGCTGGGCCGGCTGGCGGGGGAGCAGGAGGCCGCGCTGCGCGCCCTCATCGGCACCGCCCCGGCGGTCCCCGCACGGGCCGACGCGGCCGCCGACGCCGACCTGCGCCCGCTGCTGACCGCGCACGCGTCCACGTCCGTCACGGTCTCGACGCCGGCGACGGAGGTGCGGCTCCCGGCCCACGCCGCCCGCGAGGTCGCGGCGGCCGTCGCGGCGGCGCTGGACAACGTCCGGCGGCACTGCGGCGACGGCGCCCGCGCGTGGGTGCTGCTGGAGGACGGCGCGGACGGGGTCGCCGTGAGCGTCCGCGACGACGGCCCCGGCATGCCCCCGGGCCGGCTGGACGAGGCGGCGTCCGACGGGCGGCTCGGCGTCGCCCAGTCGATCCGGGGCCGCGTCGCCGACCTCGGCGGCACCGTCGCGATCGCCTCCGCGCCCGGCGAGGGCACCGAGATCGAGATGACCGTGCCCCGCCGCCCGGATCGTCCGGCTTAGGGTGTGAACGTGAGCCTGCGAGTCATGGTCGTGGACGACCACCCGATGTGGCGTGAGGCCGTCGCCCGCGACCTCGCCGAGGCCGGGCACGACGTGGTCGCCACCGCCGGGGAGGGCCGCGCCGCCGTCCGGATCGCCGCCGCCGCGCGCCCCCAGGTCGCCGTGGTCGACCTCCAGCTGCCCGACCTGAGCGGCGTCGAGGTCACCCGCCACCTCGCCGCCGCCGACCCGCCCGTCCGGGTGCTGGTGCTGTCGGCGAGCGGGGAGCAGCAGGACGTCCTGGAGGCCGTGAAGGCGGGCGCGACCGGGTACCTGCTGAAGTCCGCCGCCCGCGAGGAGTTCCTCGACGCCGTCCGCCGGACGGGGGAGGGCGACGCCGTCTTCACCCCGGGCCTCGCCGGCCTCGTCCTCGGCGAGTACCGCCGCCTCGCCGCCGCGCCCGCGCGCGCCGACGACGACGCCCCCCGCCTCACCGACCGCGAGACGGAGGTGCTGCGGCTCGTCGCGAAGGGGCTGACCTACAAGCAGATCGCGCAGCGCCTCGTGCTGTCCCACCGCACGGTGCAGAACCACGTGCAGAACACCCTCGGCAAGCTCCAGCTCCACAACCGCGTCGAACTCGTCCGCTACGCCATCGAGAAGGGCCTCGACCAAGAGGACTAGCCGGGGGCCGCGCGTCGGCCCGTGGGCCATTCGAGACGGGTGAGACTTTGCGCGGGCACGCCGCGATGATCTCGGCGCGGACGCGGCGCGGGAACTGGCGCTCGCCAGGGGTCCGGTGGTCATATGACGGCGAGTCCCCGCCGACGTCCCCGCACGGCCGCCGCGCACCACAGGCCGGGGGAGTGACGGTGCTGGTTCGCGGGTACGTCCGGGTCTTCGGACGGGTGCGTCCCACCGGCCCGCGCGTTGCGGGGTGAACGGTGTGCCGCCGCCCCCGGCAGCGGCTATGGTCTAGACCAATGGCGGCGCGCCGGGACGCCCGGACGCGCCGGCACCGTGGCCGTATGTTCGGGCCTGTGAATCGAGGGAGGAGCCCGGTGGCGGGAGAAGGAGACGGCATGCGCGTCGGAGTGCTGACCGGAGGCGGGGACTGCCCCGGACTGAACGCGGTGATCCGCGCGGTCGTCCGGAAGGGCGTGCAGGTCTTCGGCTACGAGTTCGTGGGCTTCCGGGCCGGCTGGCGCGGGCCCCTCGAAGGCGACACCGTGGCCCTCGACGTCCAGGCCGTGCGCGGGATCCTGCCGCGCGGCGGCACGATCCTCGGCTCGTCCCGGACCAACCCGGTCAAGGTCGAGGGCGGCATCGAGCGGATCAAGGACAACCTCGCCGGCCTCGGCGTGGACGCCCTGATCGCCATCGGCGGCGAGGACACCCTCGGCGTCGCGCGCGAACTGTACGCCAACGGCGTCAACGTCGTCGGCGTCCCGAAGACGATCGACAACGACCTGAACGCGACCGACTACACGTTCGGGTTCGACACCGCCGTCAACATCGGCATGGAGGCCGTCGACCGGCTGCACACCACCGCCGAGAGCCACCACCGCGCGCTGATCTGCGAGGTCATGGGCCGGCACGCGGGCTGGATAGCGCTGCACGTCGGCATGGCCGCCGGCGCCAACGTCATCCTCATCCCCGAGCGGCCCTTCGACATCGAGAAGGTCTGCCAGTACGTGGAGAGCCGGTTCAAGACCCGGTACGCGCCGATCATCGTCGTGTCCGAGGGCGCCCACCCGGTCGACGGGCAGATGCAGCTGCAGACCGGCGAGCGGGACGCGTTCGGGCACGTCCGGCTCGGCGGCATCGGCCAGGCCCTCGCCGACGAGATCGAGAAGCGCACCGGCAAGGAGGCCCGCGCCACCGTGCTCGGGCACATCCAGCGCGGCGGCACCCCCACCGCGTTCGACCGCGTCCTCGCCACCCGCTTCGGCCTCCAGGCCATCGACGCCGTCAAGGACGGCGACTTCGGCAAGATGGTCGCGCTCCAGGGCACCGACATCGTCCGCGTCGGACTGGACGAGGCGACCAAGGAGCTGAAGACCGTCCCGCTCGAGCGCTACGCCGAGGCCGAGGTCTTCTTCGGCTGATCCGGTCCTCCTGGCGGGAACACGTTTTCCAGGTCGCGGTGTTGCCCACTGTGGGCCACACTAGAAGCCCACCCCTAGACCTGCTCCCGCCAGGAGGATCACGCATGACCACGCTCGACACCGCGCCGGCGGACGTCCGGGAGCAGTCGCCGGTCGACGGCGAGCCGTGCGTGCTGCTCAAACTGGGCGAGGTCGTCCTCAAGGGCAAGAACCGCGAACTGTTCGAGCGCCGCCTCGCCGACAACGTGCGGCTGGCCGTCCGGCCGATCGCCCGCGTCGACGTCGTCCGCCGCCACGGCGTGTTCATCATCCGCAAGCACGACGCCGACCTGGCCACCATGGAACGCGTCGCGCAGCGGGTGACCGACGTCATGGGCATCGTGTGGGCGCACCGCGCCTGGCGGGTCGGCAAGGACCTCGCCAGCGTCGAGCGCGCCGCCCTCGAACTCATGGACGGCCGCACCGGCACCTTCGCCGTCCGGTCCCGGCGCCGCGACAAGCGCTTCCCGATGACCTCCACCGAGCTCGACCGGCACATCGGCGGGCTCGTCGCCGAGCGCTACGGCCAGCCCGTCAAGCTCAAGGACCCCGAGCACACCCTGTCCATCGAGGTCGACCGCGACGAGGTGTTCGTCTACTCCGGCGGGCTGCCCGGCCAGGGCGGCCTCCCCGTCGGGATGAGCGGCCGCGCCCTCGTGCTGATGTCCGGCGGCATCGACTCGCCCGTCGCCGCCTACCGCATGATGCGCCGCGGCCTGCGCGTCGACTACCTGCACTTCTCCGGCATGCCGTTCACCGGCCCCGAGTCGATCTACAAGGCGTACGCGCTGGTCCGCGAGCTGGACAAGTTCCAGGGCGGGTCCCGGCTGTTCGTCGTCCCGTTCGGCAAGGCGCAGCAGCAGATCAAGTCGTCCGGCGCGGACCGGCTCGCCGTGATCGCGCAGCGCCGGCTGATGCTGCGCACCGGCGAGGTCCTCGCCCGCCGGCTGCGCGGCGGCGCGCTGATCACCGGCGACGCGCTCGGCCAGGTGTCCAGCCAGACGCTCACCAACATCACCGCGCTGGACGACGCCGTGGAGCTGCCGATCCTGCGGCCCCTCGTCGGCATGGACAAGAGCGAGATCATGGACCAGGCGCGCCGCATCCGCACCCTGTCGATCTCCGAGCTGCCCGACGAGGACTGCTGCACCATGCTCGCGCCCCGCCGCGCCGAGACCAAGGCCAAGATCGACGACCTCCGCCGCATCGAGAAGCGCCTCGACGTCGACGAACTCGCCGACCACCTCGCCGAATCCGTCCAGGAGCACCGCCCGGTCTACGGCGACACCTCCACCTGACCCGCGCCCCTCAGCGTTTCATCGTGGGGGGCAACCCCCCACACCCCCCGCAAAGAGACGCCCGCTGAGTGTCCGCCCTCCGCTAGCGCTCCGGTCGGCCCCTCAGCGTTTCATTGTGGGGGGCAACCCCCCACACCCCCCGCAAAGAGCGGCCCGTTAGGGGCCGACCTCCGCTAGCGCTCCGGTCGGCCCCTAACGGGCGTCGAAGTCCGTGGGGCGCGGGGGCTCGGGGCCGTCCGGGCCCATCAGCGTGATCCGCTCGATGCGGACGATGCGGAACCGGCGGCCCGCCACCGCGATGCCGTTGCGGCGGGGCTCGGCCTCCAGCAGGTCCGCCGCCTCGGCGAACCGGGCGACGTCCGCGTCGGCCGGGCTCTCCACCGCCGGCACCACGTGCCGGAAATAGGTGATCAGCGCGTCGCGGGCCTGCCGCGGGGCGGCGTGCAGCCGGCCGACCGGGCGCCAGCGCCGCTCGCTGCGCTCGGCGACCGTGAACGCGGGCGCCAGCGCGACCGGGGTGAGGAACGCGCCGGACGGCTCGTGCCCCGCCGCCGCGGCCGCGTCCAGCACCTGGCACAGCAGCTCGGCCGCCGCCGGCTCGGACACCGGGCCGTCCTCGGGCAGCAGCTCGTACGGGCGGACGGCCGCGGCGCGCCCCGCACCCGGCCGCGGGTCCGGGTCCGTGGGGCGGGGCGGCTCCGGGCCGTCCGGGCCGGTGCGGACGAGCTGCTCGATCCGCACGATCCGGAACCGCCGCCCGCCCGCGGCGACCTCGTCGGCCGCCTCGCGCTGCACGGCGCGCGCGGCGGCGAGCAGCTCGTCCTCCGGCGCGCCGCCCGCGAGCGCCGCCAGGTCCTCCAGCCGGCCGGCCAGCAGCTCGCGGGCGCCCTGCGGCAGCGGATCGCACGGGCACACGACCTGCCACCCGCCCGGGACCCGCTCGGCGGCCGTGAACAGCGTGCCCACGGCCACGAGCTCCGGATAGGCGGACAGGGCGCGGCAGGCGTCCGCGAGCCGCACCGCGGCGACCGGGTCGACGCCGTCGAGGTCCTCCGGGAACAACCGCCCCCCGGCGTCACCATCGCCCATCGTCATGCCGGACATCATCCTCGCCGCGCCGGTTCCGGCCAATGGTCCAGACCATTTCGTTACCGCCGCGTTCTCCACCGGGCCGGTGCGATCAGCACGACCAGGCTCGCGGCCAGCAGCGCCAGCCCGGCCAGCGCGGCGCCGCCCAGCCGCTCGTCCAGCAGGACCATGCCGAGCACCGCGGCCACCGCCGGCTCCGCCAGCGTCAGCGTGGTCGCCGTCGTGGCGGGGGTGGTGCGCAGGCCGCGTGCGAACAGCAGGTAGCCGCCGCCGGTGGTGACCACGCCGAGGTAGAGCGCGATCAGCGCGCCCGACCCGGTGAGCAGCCACCCCGACCCGGAGGACAGCACCGGGAGCAGCGGGACGGCCGCCGCCGCGAACAGCGCCCCGGCGACCGCCCGGTCCTCCTCGCCGCGCCCGATGAGGACGGACGCGACCGTCGCGTACCCCGCGTACGCCAGCCCGGACAGCAGCGCCAGGGCGATGCCCACCGGCTCGACGCCGGCGTCCCGGCCGCCGCCGATGAGCAGCGCGCAGCCCGCGACGGCGCCCGCGGTCGCCGCCGCCCACCGGCCGGTCGGGCGCGTCCCGCGGGCGAGCAGCCCGATCACGCCGGTGAAGGCGGGCGCGCTGCCGATCGTGACGACCGTGCCCACCGCCACGCCGGTGCGGCCCGCCGCGACGAAGAACGCGGTCTGGTACACCGCGATCGCGACCGCGCCCACGCCGACCAGCGGCAGGTTGCGGCGGTTCCCGAGCAGCCGCCGCAGCCCGGCGCCCCGGCGCGTGCACGCCGCGAGCACCAGCAGGACGGCGCCGCCGATGACGATGCGGATCGCGGCGACCGAGAACGCCGACGCGCCCTCGGCGAACGTGCGGACGGTCCCCGTCGTCCCCCACAGGGACGCCGCCAGCAGGACGTCGGCACCGCCGCCGGACCGGGCGCGGGCGGCCCGTCCGGACGCATGCCGGAGGAAGGTGTGCTGTGACACTGAGGCTCCTGACCTCGAATCGGACGAAGAAGATCCGGATTCGGGGCGCAGGAGGACGCCGGCCGGGCGCGGGTCCGCGCCGGGCCGGGGTCAGAACTCGCTACGAGTGCGGTCGCCGCGCCCCGTCAGGAGCGCGGCGGCCCGCAATCGGAAACCCAGTACGCCACACGGGGGACGATACCGTCCCGTGCCGGGCACGGGTCGGGCGGGACTCAGGCCGGGACGGCGTCGGGGTCTTCGGCCTGGGTGAGGGCGCGGTCCACCAGCGGGGGCAGGTCGCGGACGAGCTTGGCCAGTTCGCGGAGGTCGCCGTCCACCAGGGCCTGCGGGCCGTCGCAGAGGGCGGTCTCCGGGTGCGGGTGCACGTCGATGATCACGCCGTCGGCGCCGACCGCGATCGCGGCGCGGGTCAGCGGCAGGACGAGGTCGCGGCTGCCGCCCGAGTGCGACGGGTCCACGATCACCGGCAGGTGGGAGAGGCGCTGCGCCACCGGGACCGCGGAGATGTCGAGGGTGTTGCGGGTGGCCTTCTCGAACGTGCGGATGCCGCGCTCGCACAGCACGATGTCGAGGTTGCCGCGCTGCGCGACGTACTCGGCGGCCATCAGCCACTCCTCGATCGTCCCGTTCATGCCGCGCTTGAGCATGACCGGCTTGCCGGACTCGCCCGCGGCCTGCAGGAGGGCGAAGTTCTGCGCGTTGCGGGTGCCGATCTGCAGCATGTCCGCGTAGGAGGCGACCAGTTCGACGTCGCCGGCGTCCACCACCTCGGTGACGATCGGCATGCCCGTCTCCGCCCGCACGTCCGCGAGGATGCGCAGGCCCGCCTCGCCGAGGCCCTGGAAGGCGTACGGGGACGTGCGCGGCTTGAACGCGCCGCCGCGCAGCAGCGTCGCGCCCGCGGCCTGCGCCATCTGCGCGGCGCCGAGGGTCTGCTCCGGGGTCTCCACGGCGCACGGGCCGGCGATCAGCGTCATCGTGCCGGGGCCGATCGGCACGCCGCCGACCCGCACCACCGAGCGCTCGCCGTGGTTCTCCCGGCTCACCAGCTTGTAGGGCGCCGAGATGCGGATCACGTCGGTGACGCCGCGCATCCCGCGCAGGTTGAGGGTGCCGAACTGCTGGACGTCGCCGACGAGCCCGACGATGGTCCGCTCCACGCCGCGGCTGACGAAGGCGTCACCTCCCGCCGTCTCGACCAGTGAGACGACGGCCTTGATATCCGCTTCGTTGGCCTCCGGGGCCATGACGACGACCATGCGTGTGCTGCCTCTCCTGTTTCGCCCGGAACCCCGGTGGGCCCCGCGGACGACCCCTGAAACAGAGAAAGCCCCGGGCCACTGGGCCCGGGGCTTCTCGTTCCGTGGTCTGTCAGCGCAGCGTCTGGCAGACCAGCCGCCCGGGCTGGCCGTACCAAAAGAAATAGACGACGTTGCGCACGGGCCCAAGCGTATCCGATGCGCGCGGCGGCCATTCGCACCGCCCCCGAATATGGCTCAGCTCACGCCGGATGGCAGGATGGCCGCGTCATGACCCACCCCGAGAACTCCGCACCGCAGCCGCGGGACCTGCCGCCGGGGCAGTACGTCCCCCGCGGCTGGCCCGTCCTGCACTACGGCCCCGTGCCGAAGTTCCGTCCCGCGGACTGGGACTTCCGGGTCTTCGGCGCGACCGAGTCCGGCGGGCAGCACCGCTGGACCTGGGACGAGTTCGACGCGCTGCCGAGGACCGGGGCGGTCTCCGACTTCCACTGCGTCACCAAGTTCACGATCCCCGGCAACGAGTGGGAGGGCGTCCCCGGCACGGCGATCGTGGAGCTGGCGCCCCCCGCGCCGGACGTCACCCACGTGATGGTCTGGGCCGAGTACGGCTACAGCGCCAACATCCGGATGAGCGACTTCCTCGCCGACGGGACCATGTTCGCCACCCACCACGGCGGCGAGCGGCTGACCGCCGACCACGGGTTCCCCGTGCGCATCGTCGTCCCGCACCTGTACGCGTGGAAGAGCGTGAAGTGGGTCCGCGGCGTCGAGTACCTGGTGAAGGACCGCCGCGGCTTCTGGGAGGAGCGCGGCTACCACAACGTCGCCGACCCGTGGCGGGAGCAGCGGTACTCCTACCAGGAGGACGAGGGCGAGTCCCCGCCCCTGTGAGAGGGCGCCGGGGCCGTGGCACCGGACGCGCGGCCGGGTGTGGCCTATCCGAGACATTCGTAAATGGGCAACGACCGGACCGCCGGGGACGGTAGACGTTACCGTAAGTCGTCATGGTCCTACCGTCCGTCGCAGATGCCGCGGTCCACGCCGCGGCCGCCGGCGCCGCCTCCGAGGTCTGGGCGCTGCGCCGGTGGTTCCGCCTGCCGCGCCGCGCGCCCGCCGACCCGGCCGAGGAGGCGGCGTTCGCGGCCCTGGGCCTGATCGCGCGGGCGTCGCCGCCGCTGCGCGCCGGGCTGACCGGCGAGGCCGCGCGGAAGGCGGCGCGCGAGCTCCGGCCGCTGCTCGGCGCCGAGGCGGTCGCGATCGTCGCGGTGCGCCCCGAGGACGCCGCGGGCGGCCCCGGCGGTGCGGCGGGCGGTGACCCGGTCCGGGTGGCGCCCCGGCTGCTGGCCTGGGACGGCGCCGGCGGCGGCGCCCACGCGGCCGAGGCCGTCGGGCTCGCGGTGCCCGTGCTCGCGTCCGGCCGCCCGAGGGCCGGCGCCCCGGAGCCGGTCGGCTGCGCCGATCCGCACTGCCCCGTCCTGGTCGCGCTGACCGCGCCGCTCACCGTGGCGGGACGGGTCGAGGGCACGCTCACCGCGTACTGGCGGAGCGTGACGGCGGCGCGGATCCGCGCCGTCGGCGAGGCCGCCCGGTTCGTCGCCGGGCAGCTGGAGCTGGCCGAGCTGGACACGGCCCGCGTCCGGCTCGGCGAGGCCGAGACGCGGGCGCTGCGCGCCCAGATCTCCCCGCACTTCGTCTACAACTCGCTGACCACGATCGCCTCGTTCGTCCGCACCGACCCCGCCCGCGCCCGCGCCCTGCTGCTGGACTTCGCCGACTTCGCCCGCTACTCCTTCCGCGACGGCCGCGACTTCACCACCCTCGCCGACGAGCTGCGCTCCATCGACCGCTACCTGCTGCTGGAGCGGGCCAGGTTCGGCGAGCGGCTGAAGTGCAGCGTCGACGTGGCGCCGGAGGTGCTGCCGGTCGCGGTCCCGTTCCTGGCCCTGCAGCCGCTCGTCGAGAACGCCGTCCGGCACGGCATGGCGGGGCGGCGCGGGCAGTTCCACATCGCGATCGTCGCGCGCGACTCGGGGGCGGAGGCCGCGATCAGCGTGGAGGACGACGGCGCCGGCATGGACCCCGAGCGGCTCCAGGAGATCCTGTCCGCGCCGGTCGGCCGGCCCGGCCCGACCGGCTGGGGCAGCGTCCCGGCGCGGCCCCGCCGGGACGGGCGCGGCGACCCGGGCATCGGCCTCGCCAACGTCGACGAGCGGCTGCGCCAGGTCTACGGCGACGACTACGGGCTCACCGTCGAGACAGCGCTCGGCGCCGGAACCAAGGTCAGATTGCGCGTTCCGAAGTGCCGCCCAGGGGTCTTTCCGGAGTGACGCCCCGCCCCTCGGCGCGACACTCACTTCTTGGAATCGATTGCGGACGGACGGTAATCGCGGCAAAGTCGCCCTCATGCTCCACGTCCTCGCCGTCGACGATGAACGCCCCGCATTGGAGGAACTGGCCTATCTCCTCCGCCAGGACCCGCGGATCGGGCAGGTCACCGGCGCGGGGGACGCCTCGTGCGCGCTCCGCGACCTGAGCCGCATGCTCGTGGAGGGGGAGCGCCTCGACGCCGTGTTCCTGGACATCCGGATGCCGGGCCTCGACGGGCTCGACTTCACCCGGCTGCTCACCGGGTTCTCCGCGCCCCCGCACGTGGTGTTCGTGACCGCGCACGACGACTGCGCCGTCACCGCCTACGAGCTGGGCGCGCTCGACTACCTGCTGAAGCCGGTCCGGCCGGAGCGGCTCGCCGAGTCGGTGCGCCGGGTCGCCGAGGCCGTGCACCGCACGGCCCCGCCCGCGCCGGAGGGCCCCGCGCCCGACGACGAGCTGATCCCCGTCGAGCTCGGCGGCCGCACGAGGCTCGTCTCCCGCCGGACGGTGACGCACGTGGAGGCGCAGGGCGACTACGTCCGGCTGCACACCGCCGACGGCGGGTACCTGGTCCGGATGCCGCTGTCGGCGCTGTCGAAGCGGTGGGAGACCGCCGGGTTCATCCGGATCCACCGCAGCACCCTGGTCGCGTCCGCGCACATCACCGAGGTCCGGTTCGACGGCGGCCGCGCCGCCGTCCGGATCGGCGACGAGCTCCTGCAGGTCAGCCGCCGGCACACCCGCGAGGTGCGGGACCGCCTGGTCCGCCGGTTCCACCACCCGGAGGAGGACCCGCCGGACGGCGGCCCGGCGGGGGGCGGCGCGGCGGGGGAGGCGGGCGATGGGCG
>NZ_JBFARO010000193.1:0-10850 GCF_040677125.1 Actinomadura sp. NPDC049382 | reverse complement strand
GCCGGTACCGCAACGGCCCGCACCACAGGACGCCGGCCGTCGGCCGCACCATCGGCAGCACGCATGCCCGCCCCGCGCCTGGCACCGCGCAGGAACGAGGAATGACACATGCCTACCAATGTTCTCGACGTCGCCGTCATCGGTGGCGGTCAGGCAGGTCTGGCCGCCGGTTTCTACCTGCGCCGCAGCGGCAGGGAGTTCGCGATCTTCGACGCACAGGAAGAGCCGGGCGGGGCTTGGCCGCACATGTGGGAGTCGCTACGGCTGTTCTCACCCGCCCGCTACAGCTCGCTCCCAGGCTGGCCGATGCCGCCCTGGAACCACGGCTACCCACCCGGCGCCCACGTCGTCGACTACCTGACCGCCTACGAGAAGCGCTATGACCTGCCGATACACCGGCCAGTGCGCATCCAGGCGGTGCACCGCGACGGCGATCTCCTCCGCTTGGACAGCGCGACCGCGTCCTGGTGGGCCCGGCACGTCATCAGCGCGACGGGGACCTGGTGGCGCCCCTACCTGCCCTATTATCCGGGACGCGGCGACTACCAAGGCCGTCAGCTCCACACCGCGCAGTACCGCACGCCCGATGACTTCCGCGAGCAGCGCGTCGTGGTGGTCGGTGCAGGCAACTCCGCCGCCCAGATCACCGCAGACCTGCACTCGCGGGCGACAGCGATCTGGACGACCCTGCGCCCGCCGCGCTTCCTCCCCGACGACCTCGACGGACGTGCCCTCTTCGAGCTGGCCACTCGCCGTATCCGCCAGCTCCGCGATGGGCACGCCGACTCCGGCGGTATCGGCGGACTGGGCGACATCGTCGCTGTGCCTGCGGTACGGGACGCCCGGGAGCGGGGCGTTCTGCGCGCCCAGCCGATGTTCGATCGCCTTACCCCGACCGGCGTGGCCTGGTCCGACGGCAGAATCGAGGACTGCGACGCGATCATCTGGTGCACCGGCTTCCGCCCGGCGCTGAGTCACCTCACGCCGCTCGGCCTGCGTGACGGGACGGGGCGCATACCGACCGGCGGTGGAACCCGGTCATTGGCTGAACCCCGGCTGCACCTGCTCGGATACGGCGACTGGACGGGCCCCGGCTCGGCGACCCTGGTCGGCTCTGCCAGAACCGCCCGAGACGCCGTCCGCGACATCACCGCCCAACTCGACCTCGAATAGACCGCCGGCACACCTCCCGGCCGTGTTCTCTGCGGGCAGGCTGGATCCAGTAGGTGCCAGAAGGCGCCTATCCCGCCGGTGCCGTGGGGACGTCCGGCAGGAGTGCCTTCAGCGCGGCACGCAGTTCTGCGTAGCGCCTGTGTTGATACCCGGTGAACAGCACGGTGTGCGAGTTGCCTCCGATCGCCGTCTCTTTGGTCGTCCCCAGCGCCTTCACGGTCTTGACATCTTCGGCTGTAGCCATGAAGACGCACCCGTTGACCAGCATCGTGGGATCTTTCCATTGCACTTGGACGATGTCGGCCAAGGGGATCACCGTGTGCCGCTCGGCTGCTATGCGTGCCAAGCCGCTTCGGCGTATCTCCACGTGGTCGCCGCGCAAGGTCACCGTGGCCAGATGCGCCTTGATCGTCCGGGGCTCGCGCTTACGGAGGTTGGCCATGACCGCATCCTCGCACCACCCGGGCGCCGTCAACCTCCGCCGATTAGCGCAACCACCTGACCGTCATCGGCTCCACCGAGATCACCGTCATCCCTTCCAACAACCGACGGGATGCACTTGGCGATCGTCCACTCAGCCGCGCCGAGGCCTGCCTCAAGGGGCCGCAGGCTGTACGTCGTCTCACCACGCCACGGGCACGTATGTCCCTCCTTAATGATCATCTATCGAGTGGTGAGGATGCACCCGGCAGCATGGGAAGACACGCCTCCGAAAGACTTCGTGTTTGTGTCGTTTGACATGGTCGTTGGGCGTATTTCACCCTAGGCTCCGGCGATATGGCTCGCCGTACTGGGCTCGTCATCGCCCCGCTGCTGATCTTTGTTCTGTTCGGACTTGCGGGATGCGGCAACGGTGGCGGTGCCCAGGGGTCGTACAAGCCGTCGTTCCTTCCCTTCAAGATCAGTTATAGTCCGGGGAGCGGGATGGTTGTCACCGGCGACAAGTCGGTCGTGACGCCGCTGGGGGAGTTCTCGATCGGTGCCAAGTACTCGCTGCCTCGGCGGCCTGCCGATGCCATCCGTGTGGTGCTCCGGGACCGGTCAGTCGGTTTCGACGAGGTCTATGATCTCGGCGGGCATGCGGGCGAGTTCGAGGCCACCCTGGACGGTACGACGAAGGTCCAGGTCCGCGACCGGACGGTCACGATCGATGTCACTCAGGTCGAGACGAGGAGCATCGAGTTCAGGCCCGCTCAGGCCGCTGCCCAGGAGGCACCGCCGAACCTGCTGAACAAAGGAATCGACAGGTGGAACGGCTACTGGGATGACGCGTTCTACAGTCCACTGGCCCTGAGTCGATGGGCCTACGGCGACTCCACCATGGGGAAGTGGTACGGCCTGGGGTTCGTCTGGTTCTTGATCCGACTTGTGCTCGCGCTCATTCTCGGAATCCTGGACATCGTTCTCGTCCTGGTTTGCGTTTTCGCAGCCTGCTTCTACGTCTTCTTCGGTGGCACCGGCCGGAACATTGCCTACGGATTATCGTGCCTGTTCGGATGCCTCGTTTTCTATTCCGTTCGAGTCCTCAGATGAAACTTGATGTCCGCGAGCCGATCGCATCCTGTGCCGGCCATCTCTGCCCAATGGCTTCGCCGGTTTGAGGGTGGGGACAGAGGTGCAAAGCCCGCTCAGTTCGGGCGTCGTAGCGGTGGGCGTCGGTGCGGTGGCCTGAGGGAGGGGAACGCCCTGACCGCGTGGGACCGCAGGGCGCGCTGGTGCCGTGGCGTTCTGCCAAGTGCACTACGCGCTCCCGCGGTCCCAGTCAGGCTGTGTTTCAGTGTGGGCTCAGGCGGACCTGGTCCGGGTGCACTTTAGTTTTGTGCCTTCCCAGCGGCAGGTCTGCTGGTAGTCGGAGCGGAATGGGGCGCCGGCCCAGGGGTAGCGGTCGTCGGGTTGTTCGGTGGGCATGACTCCGGTGAAGTTGGCGGCGTCGTCGATGCTCCCGGTGCCGGTGTACTTGGTCTGCATCGGATAGGGGTAGACGGGCCGGGTCCGGACGGTCCGGTCGCCGTCCTTCTTAGCGGCGATGATCTTCTGGGGGGCGGCGCCCTTCTCGACCCAGTCGTAGATGGGTGTGAACAGGTCGAAGGTGTCGGGTCCGTATCCCTGGACGCAGTGGTAGACGCCGGGGAACAGGAAGGTTCGGGCGAATCGTCCGGTGGCCTTGGGGCCGCCCATCCGCTGGGTGAGGGCGTGGTGGTAGGCCAGGGTGCTCTCGGTCGGGATGGCGGGGTCGGCCCAGCCGTGCCACATGATGAGCTTGCCGCCGCGGTCGCGGAAGCGGGTGAGGTCGGGGTCGGTGGAGTCGTAGATGCCGCTCATCTCGCGCAGTTTCTTGAAGGTGCGCAGGTCGAAGCGGTGGTCCTTGAGGGTGTAGGACGCGGGTGGGTTGTTCCAGGACGCGAAGTACTTGAGGTAGTTGTAGCCGAGGGCCTCCAGGCCGCCGGTCTGGCCTTGGGGTGCGATCACGTAGCCGAGCCAGGCCGCTTCGGTGCCCTTGGCGAGTCCGGCAGGGAACAGCCGTCGGCCCTTGGCGTCGACCGGTCCCTGGTAGATCTTGCGGACCACGTAGACCTGGTCTCTGGTCAGGCAGGTCGGTTGGGGCGAGGCGGTGGGGCAGCGCAGCGTGCCGGGATCGAAGTCGCAGTTGCGCGGGTTGTTGATGAGGCCGTCGGTGAGCCCGTCGGTGGCGTCGCAGGCCTGCATGACCTTGCTCTGCAGGAGCGGCAACTTGTCCGGGCCGAGGATCTGGCGGCCCTTGTCGTCGGTGTTGACGGTGGCGATCCAGGGGAAGAACTCGCCGGCCAGTGCGACGAGGTTGTTGCCGGGGGCGCCGGCGATGATGCCGTCGAAGTCGTCGGGGTAGCGCTGGGCCTCCATTAGCGCCTGCCGGCCGCCGTTGGAGCAACCGGCGAAGTAGGAGTACTGGGGCGCCTGCCCGTAGTAGGCCTTGGTGACCGCCTTGGCGACGAGCGCGGTGACGTGCTCGGACCGGTAGGCCATGTCGATTCGCAGCTGCGGGTCAGAGTGGGCCCAGAGGGCGTCTCGCGAGTCGACGCCGATGTGGCCGCCGTTGCTGGCGCCGAGGACGACGCGCCCGTCGTCGGGGGGCGCGCATCCGCCGGGGAGGAAGTGGTTGGGGTTGTCGGGGGCGGCGAATCCGCAGAAGCCGCCGCAGCCGAGCTGCACGTAGCGTCCGGTCCAGCCCTGTGCGGGGAGTCGGAGTTCGAACTGGATCTGGGGTGAGACGTAGCCCTTGACCTGGCAGTAGGCGGGCTTGTCGGCGGTGGCGGCGACGTGCGTCGCGGAGATGATCCTTGTGGGGGCGTCGGGCAGGGCAGTGAGGTCCAGGCCGGTGAGCTGCTGGCAGGGGACGGCCGCCGCCGTCGGTGTGGTGGTGCCGGCTCTGGCCGGTGTTCTGCCGGTGACGGCCTGGGCGGCGGTGACCGTCATCAGTACGGCCATGAGGGTGCCGACGATCAGGAGTGCCGGTCTGGTTTTGGGCAGGCTTACGCGTCTCATGTGGGGTGGGTGTCCTTCCGCCGGGGGTGCAGCAGGGGACCGCTCTGCTGCGGTCGGAAACGGGTGAGGGCGTTGTGGGGAGGGTGGGTGGTCAGTTGACCTGGCGGCTGCGGCCGGCCCAGTACGGTGCCCGCAGCGACTTCTTGTCGATCTTGCCTGCGGGGTTGGTGGGCAGGGAGTCGATGAAGTCGACGCTCTTGGGCGCCCAGACGCTTCCCTTGTGCTCCTTGACCAGGGCGATGAGCTCGTCGGGTTGGACCGGGGTGCCCGGCCGGACGACCACGAGCGCCTTGACCGCCTCGCCCCACCGCGGGTCCGGGACGCCGATGACGGCGCACTGGGCGACGGCGGGGTGGGTGATCAGAATGTCCTCGATCTGGCGGGGGAAGACGTTGAAGCCGCCGGTGACGATCATGTCCTTCTTGCGGTCGACGATGAAGACGTAGCCGGCGTCGTCGATGTAGCCGATGTCGCCGGACCGTACCCAGCCGTCCTGCATCGCCTCGGCGTCCCGGTCGGCGTCGACGTAGCCGACCATCTGCCCGGGCTGGGACGCGCAGATCTCACCGGTCTCGCCCGGCGGCAGGAGGTTGCCGTCGGCGTCGCGGACGGTCAGATCGACGTGGTACATCGCGCGTCCGGCCGAGGCCAGCCGGGCGATCCACTCGGGGGAGTCCAGGCGGTGGTCTTCCTTGCGCAGGCATGTCATGTAGCCGGGCTCGGTTCCGGCGTAGGTCTGGGCGAAGACGGGCCCGAAGGTCTCCAGGGCGCGGCGGAGCCCGTCGGGGGCCATGGGGGAGCCCGCGTAGATGATCGTGCGGAGCGTGGACAGGTCGGCCTTCTCGCGGCGGGGGTGGTCCAGCAGCATGTACACGATCGTGGGGACGACGGCGGTGGCCGTCACGCCCTCCCGTTCGATGGTGTCCAGCAGCAGGTCGAGGTCGAAGCCGGGCAGCAGGACGTTGGTGCCGCCGCGCATGAAGACGGGCATCACGAAGGTCTGGGTGAAGTGGGTGAGCGGCGCGGCGTGCGCGAAGACCTCGCCGGGGCGGATGTCGCCGATCTCCAGGCCGGCGGTGATGGCGTAGTGCGACCAGGTGGCGTGGGTCTGCAGGACGCCCTTGGGAACGCCCGTGGTTCCTGAGGTGAACCCGACGAAGGCCAGGTCGTCGACGCTGATGTCCACGTCCGGGGCGGTCGAGGGCTGCGTCGCGAAGGCGGTCTCGTAGTCCAGGACGTCGGCCGCGGGGGTGCCGCCGCCGAGTCGGATGACGTGCCGGAGTTCGGGGAGCCGGTCGCGGATCTGCGTGATCTGGCCGTCGAAGGATTCGTGGTAGATCAGCGTCGAGGCCCCGACCTCGTCGAGGAAGTAGTGGAAGTCCTCGGCGGAGGCCCGCGTGGGCATCTGGGTGACCGCCGCGCCCGCCTTCCAGATCCCGCACATCGTCGGGATGAATTCCAGGCAGTTGGGCATCAGGAGCCCCACCCGATGCCCGTTGCCGACTCCGAGGCCGGTGAGCCCGTTGCCGACCCGGTTGGCCCACTGGCGCATCTGGGCGTAGCTGAGGCGCCGGTCGGCGTCCACGAGGGCGGTGCGGTCGGCGTAGTAGGTGCACGTCCGGTCGAAGACCTTGGGCAGAGTTCCCCACATGGCGTCTACCTTCCTGATCCTGGGGTGGCCGTGGATTGCCGTGGTGATGCGGATTACTGGTGCTCGGTGGCCCGCTGGAGCGCCTCGGCCGTCGCCTGCCGGGCCTGGTCGAACTCGCGGCGGGTCTGATCGACCAGCTCGGCGACGCTGAGGATCCCGGTGATTCCCGAGACGCTGTGGCCGGCGCTCCATACGTTGCGCTGGTTGAGGAGCCGTTGTTGCGCGAACCCGTCGGCGCCCTGCGGCGGGGCGTCCGCCGTCGCCTTCTTCAACCATCCGTCCAGGAAGTTGGCCGGTAGACCGCTCAGGGCGGTGGTGAGGGTGACGTCGTCCAGGGACGATTCGACCAGTGCCTGGCGGAAGGCGTCGTCGGCGAGGCTCTCGGTGGTCGCGATGAACTTGGTGCCCATATAGGCCAGATCGGCGCCCAGGGCCTGGGCGGCCCACAGGGCGACGCCGTCCGACACGCCTCCGGCGAGGACGATGGGCCCGTCGAACTGGCCGCGGACGGCCCGGACGAACGACAGCGGGTTGGCCCAGCCCGTCTGGCCGCCGGCGCCCGCTGTCAGCAGCACTAGGCCGTCCACGCCGGCGTCGATCGCGCGTTGGACGTGCCGCATGCTCGCGACGTCGGCGAAGACCAGGCAGCCCGCGTCCTGCAGCGGGGCCAGGACGGGAGCGGGCGACCCGACGCTGGTGATGACCAGGGGCACCTCATGGCGGATCAGGGAGGCGACGTCCCCCGCGAGCCGCTGGTTCGAGCGGTGCACGACCAGGTTCGCGGCGAACGGTGCGGCCTCGTCCTCCAGGTCGGCCAGGCCGGCGGTGATCTGCTCCAGCCAGCCGTCGAGCTCGGACGGCGTCCGCGCGTTGTGGGTGGGGAAGGAGCCCACCACGCCGTTGCGGCACGCCGCGGTCACCAGGTCGGGCCCCGACACGTCGGTCATCGGGGCGGCCACGAGTGGGAGCGCTAGGTGGTCGAGCCGGGAAGGCAGCGCCATCACCCCTCCAGAGTGAAGATTCGATGGTGGATCCTGAGATCACAGCATGCGTCTGTAGTGGGCACTTGGTGGCGTAAGTAAATATGGATTAACCTCCGTTGGCAAGAGCAAGCAGCACGACACCAGTGCGGAGGTTCTGCGTGGACCGTTTCGTTCAGATCGCCGGGGTCGGGATGACCCCGTTCTCCAAGCCCAGTGCGGGCACCCCCTACACGGTGCTCGCCGAGCAAGCTGCCCGCGTCGCGCTGGCGGACGCGGGCCTCGACTACCGCCAGGTGCAGCAGGCCTACGCCGGATACGTCTACGGCGACTCCACCTGCGGCCAGGCGGCCCTGTACAGCCTCGGGCAGACCGGCATCCCCATCGTCAACGTCAACAACAACTGCTCCACCGGCTCCTCTGCGCTGTGGCTGGCCCGCCAGGCCGTCCAGAGCGGCGAGGTGGACTGCGTGCTTGCCGTCGGCTTCGAGCAGATGCGCCCGGGCGCCCTCGCCAGCGTCTGGGACGACCGCCCCGACCCCCTCGAACGCTCCGAGACGGCGATGGCGCAGATCCAGGGAGCGGACGCGCACGCACCGGTCGCCGCGCAGTTGTTCGGCGGCGCCGGCCAGGCCTACGCCGACGCGCACGGCACCGCCCCCGAGACGTTCGCCAAGATCTCGGTCAAGGCGCGGCGCCACGCCGCCGCGAACCCCTACGCGGTGTTCCGGACGGCGCTGACCGAGGAGGAGGTGCTGGCCTCCCCGCGCATCTACGGTCCGCTGACCCGCCTGCAGTGCTGCCCGCCCACCTGCGGCGCGGCCGCCGCGGTGGTCTGCAGCACCGACTTCGCGCAGCGGCACGGCCTGGACGCCTCCGTCGCCATCCGCGCCCAGGCGCTCACCACCGACACCGCGTCCACCTTCGACGCCGGAGACATGATGAAGGTCGTCGGCTACGACATGAGCCGGACCGCGGCCGAGCGCGTCTACGCCGACGCCGGCGTAGGGCCCGACGACATCGACGTGGTGGAGCTGCACGACTGCTTCACCACCAACGAGCTGATCAGCTACGAGGCGCTCGGGCTCACCCCCGAGGGGACCGCGGAGAAGTTCGTCCTGGACGGCGACAACACCTACGGCGGGAAGGTCGTCACCAACCCGTCCGGCGGGCTCCTGTCCAAGGGACACCCCCTCGGCGCCACCGGCCTCGCGCAGTGCGCCGAGCTGGTCTGGCAGCTGCGCGGCCAGGCCGACGCCCGGCAGGTCGAGGACGCCCGGCTGGCACTCCAGCACAACATCGGGCTCGGCGGCGCCGCCGTGGTCACCCTCTACGAGAGGACCAGCTGAGATGGCCGGATCACCAGCGACCGGCTTGTCCACGCCGCCCTCGACCGTCGATGTAGAGCGCGGACGGCTGCGGCTGTTCGCCAAAGCCATCGGAGAAACCGACCCCGTCTACACCGACCTCGACGCCGCCCGCGGCGCCGGCCACCGCGACCTACCCGTTCCCCCAACCTTCCTGTTCTGCCTGGAGATGGACCGGCCGGACCCCTTCGCCTTCCTGACCGAGGCCGGAATCAACCTCGACCGGGTCCTGCACGGCGAGCAGAGCTTCACCTACCACGCGCTCTGCCACGCCGGCGACAGCCTGACCTTCGAATCCCGCATCACCGACGACTACGAGCGCAAGGGCGGCGCGCTGCGGTTCCTCGTCCGCCAGACCCATGTCACCAGAGCCGGCCGGCCGATCGCCGACCTGAGCAACGTCATCGTCGTCCAGCAGGAGAAGGCGGAAGCATGACCCCCCTCACCGACCTGCGCGAGGGCGACGAACTGCCGCCCCTGCGGCTACCGGAGATCAGCCGGACGACGCTGGCCCTGTACGCAGGTGCATCAGGCGACCACAACCCCATCCACATCGACATCGACGCCGCCCGCAACGCCGGGCTCGACGACGTCTTCGCCCAAGGCATGCTCTCCATGGCCTACCTCGGCCGGCTCCTGACCGGCTGGGTCACTCAGGACCGCATCCGCTCCTACAGCGTCCGCTTCACCTCCATCACCCCGCTGCACGCCGAGCCGATCTGCACAGGCCAGGTCACCGCGATCGAGGACGGCGACGGAGAACGCCGCGCCCGCCTCGACCTCCAAGTGGCACTGAACGACGGCACCATCACGCTGCGCGGCCAAGCCCTCATCGCACTGGCATGACAGCACCGGAAAGGACTCCCGTGGGAACACTCGACGGCAAGATCGCCCTGGTCTCCGGCTCCGGCCGCGGCATCGGCCGCGCCATCGCCCTCAAACTCGCAAGCCACGGCGCCCGCGTCGTCATCAACGACCTCGACCCCGAACCGGCCGAGGAGACCCTGACGGCGATCAAAGCCGCCGGCGGCGAGGCCGTCGCCTGCGTCGGCAGCGTCACCGACGAAGACTTCGCCGACCGGTTCGTCGCGACAGCCGTCGACAACTACGGCGGCCTCGACATCGTGATCAACAACGCCGGCTACACCTGGGACAGCGTCATCCAGAAGATGACCGACGAACAGTGGGACGCGATCCTGGACGTCCACCTCAAGGCACCGTTCCGCATCCTGCGCGCCGCCCAGCCGGTCATCAGCGCCCGCGCCAAGGCCGAACAAGCCGACGGCCTGCGCGTCCACCGCAAGATCGTCAACATCTCCTCGATCGCCGGGCTCGGCGGCAACGCCGGCCAGGCCAACTACGGCGCCGCCAAGGCCGGCATCGTCGGCCTCACCAAGACCCTCGCCAAGGAATGGGGCCGCTACGCGGTCAACGTCAACGCCGTCGCCTACGGCCTCATCCGCACCCGCCTCACCGAAGCCGCCGCCGACAGCGACTCCACCATCGACGTGCAAGGACGCCAGATCAAGGTCGGCGTCAACCCCGGCCTGCTCACCGCCATGGAGCAGATGATCCCGCTCGGCCGGGCCGGCACCCCCGAGGAAGCCGCCGGAGCGATCTACCTGCTGTGCCTGCCAGAGTCGGACTACATCAGCGGCCAAGTCGTCGTCTGCGGCGGCGGCTACTCCTGAACGGACCTAACATTCCCCACGTGATGCCGACCGAGGACAAGACCGCGATGACCCGGACGAGCACGCATCCGGCACGCGGCAGGCGCCCACGTGACCGCAAGGCGCAGATCGTGACCGCCGCCGCCGACCTGTTCCACCAGCACGGCTACCACACCGTCACGATGGACCAGATCGCCGGCGCGGTCGGCATCACGGCCGGGGCCCTCTACCGCCACTTCCGCAACAAGCAGGAACTGCTCGCCCGCACCGTCGACGACGGCCTCTCCGCGTTCGAGACCGCCGTCCGCGGCACCGCACCAGGAGACATCGACACCCTCCTGGACGTCATGGCCTCCCTCACGCTGGACCGCCGCGACCTGGGAGTCCTCTGGCAACGCGAATCCCGGAACCTTCCCGACGCCGACCGCGACCGGCTACGCCACCGCTTCCGCGGCGTCGCCGAGAACACCGCCCCGGTCATCCAAGC
>NZ_JBFARO010000192.1:0-10901 GCF_040677125.1 Actinomadura sp. NPDC049382 | reverse complement strand
GGGTGGGACGGAGTCCCATCGCGAAGCGACGCCGAAGGCGCCCTTGACTTTGGAGGGGCGGCCCCGTACGCAGCGCCGCCCCCACCACAATTCCCGGCATCAGAAGAGACCGAGTCGTCCAAACCTTGATCGATGGCCACGACCTTCGGCCTCTAACGTCGACGAAATCCTGCGTGAAGCGAAGCTTGCTACGTCCTGTCGCCAACGGCCAGCCGTGAACGGCAATGAACTCGTCCCGCCGAATATGGGGGTGAATTTCGGAGAGTCGTTCGAGCAAACATGGCTGCGACGCCTACCGCCCTTGCCGTTGCACTTCCGCGAGCGTTCCTCCATAGCGTTGCGGGACCTGCATCTTGCCCGTCCTGGATGGACTGCTCATCGAGGTCTCGTTCAACTGCGTGGAGCGGGGCGCGGCGCCGTCTGCGCTTAGCGGATCAGCCACGCGCCAGAACCATCCGGTGTGACTGGGCGCGAGCGAGCCGCGCTGAACCCGCGGTCCGGAGTCGGGCGAGCTTGGCGATGAGCCGGCATCCATGTCAGCCCGGCGGCTCGCGGTCAGCGGCCCGTCGTGCCGTCCACGAGCTCGCGGAGGATGTCGGCGTGGCCCGCGTGGCGGCCAGTCTCCTCGATCATGTGGGTCAGGGCCCAGCGGACGCTCGGGGCGGGACGTCCCGGGCGGGGACGCGGGAGCGGTGCGGCGAGGTCGGTACAGCCGTCCAGCACCTCGTTCGCGCGGTCGACCGCCTCCCGGTATCCGGCGACGACCTCGGGCACTCCGGCAACCGTCTTGAACGTCGCCTGCCAGTCGGTGACCTCGTCGCCTAGGAAGAGCGAGCGCTCTACGTGCGTCAGATGGTTGAGCAGGCCGATCAGGTTCGTCCCCGACGGCACCATGGCCGTCCGCACCTGCGGTTCTGGGGCTCCGTCGACCTTCGCGGCGATCGAGGCGCGGAGGTAGTCGAGGAATCCGCGCAGGACTTCGGCCTCGCTGCTTTCCGTCCGGGGCGGCGGGGTGTCGCGGCGGCGCCTGCGGCCGGTCGTGGACGGCATGGTGACTCCCCCTCATCGAGGACGCGCGGCGGCCGGACGGTCACCGCGCTTTCAGCCTTCCCAACCAGCCACGATCAGGCGTGGAGTCTTGCCATTCCAGCAAAGCCCTCAGGAGCACTGAAGCCCCCGGAGGCAGTCAGAGATCGGGTCCTTACATGGGACGAGCCCTGGCCGGATCCGGCCAGGGCTCGTCGATGTGAAGTCGGGTCAGATGAGGCCGAGCTTGCGGACGGCGTCGCGCTCCTCGGAGAGCTCGTTGACGGACGCGTCGATCCGGGCGCGGGAGAAGTCGTCGATCTCCAGGCCCTGGACGATCTCCCACTTGCCGTCCTTGGTGGTGACCGGGAAGGACGAGATGAGGCCCTCGGGGACGCCGTAGGAGCCGTCCGACACGACCGCCATGGAGGTCCAGTCGCCGTCGGCGGTGCCGTTCACCCAGGTGTGGACGTGGTCGATCGCGGCGGACGCGGCGGACGCCGCCGAGGACGCGCCGCGCGCCTCGATGATCGCGGCGCCGCGCTTGGCGACGGTCGGGATGAAGTCGTTCTCCAGCCACGCCTGGTCGTTGACCGTCGCGGCGGCGTTCTTCCCGCCGATCTCGGCGTGGAAGATGTCCGGGTACTGGGTGGCGGAGTGGTTGCCCCAGATCGTCATCTTCTTGATGTCGGCGACGGACACGCCGGCCTTCTTGGAGAGCTGGGCGAGCGCGCGGTTGTGGTCGAGGCGCGTCATCGCGGTGAAGCGCTCGGCGGGGACGTCCGGCGCGTGCGACTGCGCGATCAGGGCGTTGGTGTTGGCCGGGTTGCCGACCACCAGGACCTTCACGTCGTCGGCGGCGCCCGCGTTGATGGCCTCGCCCTGCGGCTTGAAGATGCCGCCGTTGGCCTCCAGCAGGTCGCCGCGCTCCATGCCCTTCGTGCGCGGGCGGGCGCCGACGAGCAGGGCGACGTTCGCGCCCTCGAACGCCTTGGTCGCGTCGTCGAAGATGTCGATGCCGGACAGCAGCGGGAACGCGCAGTCGTCCAGCTCCATCGCGGTGCCCTCGGCGGCCTTCACCGCCTGCGGGATCTCCAGCAGGCGCAGGCGGACGGGGACGTCCGCGCCGAGGAGGTGCCCGGACGCGATGCGGAACAGCAGCGCGTAGCCGATCTGGCCCGCGGCGCCGGTAACGGTGACGGTGACTGGGGTGCGCGTCATTGTCCTTCTTCTCCTGCAGTGACCTGACGGGGCTCAGGCGGCCATCCTTCGTACCCGACCGCCGAAGCCGCGCCGCCGCGGTTTCTCTCGCCGTCGAGATAGTTCCGGCCTCAGGCTATCGCGCGTCCCCTACCCGCCGGCGCGCAGGTGCACCCCCCGGCATGCCTCCCGCGCGAAAGGCCGCCCCGGACGGATCCGGGACGGCCTTCTCCCCGCATGGGCGGGGAGCAACTCCGCACTCGGTCTAACGAAAAGCGATCACTCGGTCGCTAGACGTTGACCTTCTTCTGGAGGTTCGTGTCGAGGGCCTCCAGGAACTGCTGCGTCGTCAGCCACGGCGTGTCGTTCCCGACCAGGAGGGCCAGGTCCTTGGTCATCTGGCCGTGCTCGACGGTCTCGATGCAGACCTCTTCGAGGGACCGCGCGAAGCCGATGAGCTCCTTGTTGCCGTCGAGCTTGCCGCGGTGCTCGAGGCCGCGGGTCCAGGCGAAGATGGACGCGATCGGGTTGGTCGACGTCGGCTTGCCCTGCTGGTGCTGGCGGTAGTGCCGGGTCACCGTGCCGTGCGCGGCCTCGGCCTCGACGGTCTTGCCGTCCGGGGTCATGAGGACGGACGTCATGAGGCCGAGGGAGCCGAAGCCCTGGGCGAGGGTGTCGGACTGGACGTCGCCGTCGTAGTTCTTGGCGGCCCAGACGAACCCGCCCTCCCACTTGAGCGCCGCGGCGACCATGTCGTCGATGAGGCGGTGCTCGTAGGTGAGGCCCTTGGCCTCGAACTCGGCCTTGAACTCGGTCTCGTAGATCTCCTGGAAGAGGTCCTTGAACCGGCCGTCGTAGGCCTTGAGGATCGTGTTCTTCGTGGACATGTACAGCGGCATCTCGCGGTTGAGCGCGTACCGCATGCTCGTCCGGGCGAAGTCGCGGATCGAGTCGTCGTAGTTGTACATGCCCATGGCCACGCCGCCGCCGGGGAAGTCCGCGATCTCGAACTCCATCGGCTCGCCCTCGTCGGACGGGGTGTAGGTGATCGTCACCTTGCCGGGGCCGGGGACGACGAAGTCGGTGGCCTTGTACTGGTCGCCGTGGGCGTGGCGGCCGATGATGATCGGCTTGGTCCAGCCGGGCACCAGGCGCGGGATGTTGGAGACCACGATCGGCTCGCGGAAGATCACGCCGCCCAGGATGTTGCGGATCGTCCCGTTCGGGGACCGCCACATCTTCTTCAGGCCGAACTCCTCGACGCGCGCCTCGTCGGGGGTGATGGTGGCGCACTTGACGCCGACGCCGTGCTCCTTGATGGCGTTCGCGGCGTCGATGGTGACCTGGTCGTCCGTGGCGTCACGGTGCTCGATCCCCAGGTCGTAGTACTTCAGGTCCACATCGAGGTAGGGCAGGATCAGCTGGTCCTTGATGAATTTCCAGATGATCCGCGTCATTTCGTCGCCGTCGAGTTCGACGACCGGGCCCGTTACTTTGATCTTGGGCATGCTGTTGCTGTCCCTTTCCTACACCTGGCCAGCTGGCGAGGCCTTCCCATCCTCGGCGGGCATGGCGGTGTCTCGGGCCGCCGGGATCGCCGGACGAAAAGGACTCAAGTCCTTGTAAGGCTCAACTGGCTAGGCTAGCCGAGCCGGTCATGCGGTCTAGACCTGGCCTGGCTCGGCGGCCCTCCACCTGCGCGGACGCGTCAGGACGGCGGCCCGTTCCCGGGCGGGGCACCGCCGGGCGGGCCGGACGCGGCGGAGGCGGACGCGGCGCGGCGGCCGGCGATGAGCAGGCGCAGGCCGCGGGCCGCGGCGGTGAGCGCGATCACGATGCCGAACGCGCCCGCGAGGGACAGGCCGGTCTTGTTCATCGGCGGGACGCTCAGCGAGACGAACGCCACCATCTCCCCCATGATCACGAGCGTCCAGCAGTCGACGGAGCGGCTGCGGACGGCGAGCGGGCCGAGCTGCGACTCGGGCAGCAGCAGCCGGGCGAGGGCGCCGATGAGCAGGGCGGCGGCCATCAGGCCGGAGCCCTTGCGGAAGTAGTTGAAGGCGCACAGCGTCAGGCCGGCGCCGACCCCGCTGAGCACGAGCAGGTACGGCAGCTGCGCCAGCCAGTGCGGCGCGGCGCCCCCGCGGCGCGGCGCGCGCCGCCGGCGCCGGTGCACCTGAGTGCTCATGGCCCTCACGGTATCGCCGATCGCGCCCCGGGACGACATCGCGTGAGCCCCGGGACGACATCGCGTAAGCCACTGGACGACACCGCGGGAGCCGCTGGACGCCTTCGCGCCGGCACCGGACGGCACCGCGCCGGCACCGCACCGATGCCGCACCAACGCCGAACCGGTGCCATCGACGACTCCTTCGCGGGCGCCGCCCGGGTGGAACGGTCCGTCTTGTCGTCCCAAGCGGGGAAAAGGGGTGGGACGGATGGTGCCCGGGTGATGCCCGAGAGGCCGGAATCCCTTGCGCCATCGGTGCTACTCGCCAGTAGGAGGGTGTGACGGCACGGCGCCCGGGTAACCCGGCAGACAGGGGTCGCTAACTAGCTGGGAGGACTGCCGTGGAGGGGCCGTTCATGCGGATCGAGGACAGCGGGCTGGTGATGCCGCTGCGCCCCGACGTTACGACGGTCGGGAGAGGGAGAGGAGTCGACGTACGCCTCGACGACCCGAGTGTGTCCCGTTTGCACGCAGAAATCGTCCGACGCGGTCCGTACGTCTACGTGGTGGACATGGGCCTGTCCCGCAACGGGACGCGCGTCAACGGCCGGCCGATCGCCCGCCGTGTGCTGGAGGACGGTGACGTCGTGAGCTTCGGCACGGCGCGCTGCCGGTTGGGGGGCATCCCCCGTGAGGAGGTCGACCCGGACGTCGAACTGCGGCGCGCCGTCGCGCCCGAGCTCACCCGCCGCGAGGTCGACGTGCTGACCTCGCTGTGCCGACCCGCCCTGTCCGACGAGGCGTTCGTGGCCCCCGCCACGGCGCGCGACATCGCCGGCGAGCTGGTCGTCACGGAGGCGGCCGTCAAGCAGCACCTGCTGCGCCTCTACCAGAAGTTCCGCATCCCCGAGGGCGCCAACCGGCGCACGCGGCTCGCCAACGAGGTCATCGCGATGGGCCTCGTCCGCCCGCTGCCGCCGGTGCACGTCCCGCACCAGGGGCGTCCCCCGATGGACGGCCGGGTCCCCGGGGTCCGGGCCACCGGGGAGACGCGCCGGCCCGGCGCGCCGGGGCACGGCCACGGGCCGGGCCGTCCGGCGCCCAGCACGGCGGGACGGAGGGCCAGTTGAGCTGAGCCCGCGGTCGCCCTCCCGGCAGCGCGCAACATGAGGGCGATCGCTTGACCCCCTGCCGGGCCGCGCAGGTGACGGCGCGGCCACGGCCGGGAAACGTGCGGAGGGCCGCCGCCTCGGTGCTGGGGCGGCGGCCCTTGCGGTGCCTGGGAGAATGCGTCAGAGGCTCTGCTCGGCGGCCTCGACGACGTTCGCGAGCAGCATGGCGCGCGTCATCGGGCCGACGCCGCCGGGGTTGGGCGCGACCCAGCCGGCGACGTCGCGGACGTCGGCGGCGACGTCCCCGGCGAGCTTGCCGTCCACCCGGGAGACGCCCACGTCGAGGACGGCCGCGCCCGGCTTCACCATGTCGGCGGTGATCAGGCCGGGGACGCCGGCGGCGGCCACGACGATGTCGGCCTTGCGGGTGTGCGCGGCGAGGTCGCGGGTGGCGGTGTGGCACAGCGTCACGGTGGCGTTCTCGGTGCGGCGGGTCAGCAGCAGGCCGAGCGACCGCCCGACCGTGATGCCGCGGCCGACGACGGTGACCTCGGCGCCCTTGATCGGGACGTCGAAGCGGCGCAGCAGCTCGATGATGCCCTTCGGCGTGCAGGGCAGCGGGCCCGGCTGCATCAGCACGAGCCGCCCCAGGTTCGTCGGGTGCAGGCCGTCGGCGTCCTTGGCCGGGTCGATGCGCTCCAGCACGCGCTGCTCGTCCAGGCCCTTCGGCAGCGGGAGCTGGACGATGTAGCCGGTGCAGGCCGGGTCGGCGTTCAGCTCGGCGACGGCCCGCTCCACGTCGTCCTGGGTGGCGGTGGCGGGCAGGTCGCGGCGGATGCTCTCGATGCCGACCTCGGCACAGTCGCGGTGCTTCATGTTGACGTAGGAGTGGCTGCCCGGGTCGTCGCCGACCAGCACCGTGCCGAGCCCGACGGACACGCCGCGGTCGCGGAGCGCCTCGACGCGCACCTTGAGGTTCGAGCGGATCTCGGCGGCCGTGGCCTTGCCGTCCAGAATCTGTGCCGTCATGCGTTCCTCCGCGTGGATCTCGCCGTAGGGCCCGCGGGACCGGGCCCGGCTCACGGTCCCGTCCACCCAGGCGCGCGGTGTCCGGACTGTCGTTCGCTCCCCGGTGGTGATCCACCTTGCCTGCGCCAGTCGCGTGAAAACCCATGGTAACGGTCGAGTGGCACGTGGAAATCGGCGCCAAGTGGCTCTGCCGGTGCCCCTTCCCCGGCTTCTACGGTCGTGCACATGAGCGACGCATGGTTCGAACGGCCCGTCCTGACCGGGCAGTACGTGCGGCTGGAGCCGCTGTCCCCGGCGCACGCCGAGGGACTGTTCGAGGCGTCGAAGGACCCGGAGGTGTGGGCCTGGCTGAGCGAGCGGCAGCCGGCGACGGCCGGGGAGATGGGCGTGCTCGTCGACAGGGCCCTGGCCGACTGCGAGCGCCGCGTCCGGCTCCCCTGGGTCCAGATCGACACCGCGACCGGGGAGGTCGCCGGGACGACGTCGTACTACGAGGTCACCCCGTCCCACCGGGGGCTGTGCATCGGCCACACCTGGCTCGGCGCGCGCTGGCAGCGGACGGGGCTCAACACGGAGGCGAAGCTGCTCCTGCTCGGGCGGGCGTTCGACGAGCTGGGCGCGATCAGGGTCGGCTGGCACACGCACGTCCGGAACGCGCGGTCTCGGGCGGCGATCGAGCGGCTCGGCGCGGCGTTCGAGGGCGTCCACCGCAAGCACCGGATCCGGCCGGACGGGTCGGTCCGCGACACCGCCGTGTACGGGATGACGGACAACGACTGGCCCGCGGCGGCGGCCGCGCTCAAGGCGAGGCTGCGCTAGCGAAGCGCCGGCGGTCGCGCCAGTCCTCCGAGCGTCGGCGGGTGCGCTAGTCCTCCGAGCGCTGGCGCCAGGCGAGGACGCGGTCGGTGCCGTGCCAGCCGAGCTGGGCGGCCAGCAGGGCGGCCAGGAACGCGGCGGCCAGCCCGATCATCTGCCGGGAGTCCATCAGCAGCGATTCGACCAGGTACACCGAGCGCAGTATCGCGGCGAGCAGCACGTCCATCGCGCCTCCAACACGGAATGCCCGCGCCGGGGGTCATGGGAGGGTGAGGGCGCGGTCCGGGCCGAGGCTACCCGCCGGAAAAAGTAAAGAAGACGGCGGTAAACCCGGTGCGGCACGTGTCCCGCGCCACACCGGGCGAACCGCCGGTCACCGGAGGCGTCAGTGGAAGAAGTGCCGGACGCCGGTGAAGTACAGGCTGATGCCGGCCTTCTCCGCCGCCTCGATGACCTTGTCGTCGTTGACGGACCCGCCGGGCTCGACGATCGCCTTCACGCCCGCCTCGGTCAGCACCTCCAGGCCGTCCGGGAACGGGAAGAACGCGTCGGACGCGCCCACGGCGGACGCGGCGCGCTCCGCGCCGGCCCGCGCGACCGCGAGCTTGGCGGAGTCGACCCGGTTGACCTGGCCCATGCCGACGCCGACGGTCGCGCCGTCCGCGGCCAGCAGGATCGCGTTGGACTTGACCGAGCGGATCGCCCGCCACGCGAACGCCAGGTCGCGCAGCGTCGCCTCGTCCACGGCCGCGCCGGTCTTCAGCTCCCAGGTGGACGGGTCGTCGCCGGGCGCGTCCACGGCGTCGACGCCCTGCACCAGCAGGCCGCCGTCGATGCGCCGGTGCTCGACCGCGCCGGCCGGGGCGTCCGGGCAGACCAGCAGCCGGACGTTCTTGAACCGGTCCTTCAGCACGGTGACGGCCTCATCGTCGAAGGACGGGGCGATCACGACCTCGGCGAAGCTCTCGGTGACCTGCCGGGCCATCGCGGCGGTGACCGGGCGGTTCGCCGCGATCACGCCGCCGTAGGCGGACACCGGGTCGCAGGCGTGCGCCTTGCGGTGCGCCTCGGCGATGTCGGCGCCGACCGCGATGCCGCACGGGTTGGCGTGCTTGATGATCGCGACGCAGGGCTCGGTGAAGTCGTAGGCGGCGCGGCGGGCGGCGTCGGTGTCCACGTAGTTGTTGTAGGACATCTCCTTGCCGTACAGCTGCTCCGCGCCCGCCAGGCCGGTCTCGCCCGGGGAGCGGTACAGGGCGGCGCGCTGGTGCGGGTTCTCGCCGTACCGGAGGGTGTTCGAACGCTCCCAGGTGGCGCCGAGGAAGTCGGGCCAGCCGGTGCCGGCGGCGGTCTCGTCGGGGGCGTAGGCGCCCGCGAACCAGGAGGCCACGGCCACGTCGTAGGACGCGGTGTGCGCGAACGCCAGCGCGGCGAGGCGGCGCCGCTCCTCCAGGGTGAAGCCGCCGGCCTTCACCGCGTCCAGGACCGTCCCGTAGGCGGACGGGTCGACGACGACGGAGACGCTCGCGTGGTTCTTCGCGGCGGCGCGGACCATGGTCGGGCCGCCGATGTCGATCTGCTCGACGCACTCGTCCGGCTTGGCGCCCGAGTTGACGGTGTCGGCGAACGGGTACAGGTTCGCGACCACCAGGTCGAACGGCTCCACTGCGAGGTCGTCGAGCTGCTGGAGGTGGTCCTCCTTGCGGCGGTCGGCGAGCAGCCCCGCGTGGATCCTGGGGTGCAGGGTCTTGACCCGGCCGTCCAGGCACTCGGGGAACCCGGTGAGCTTCTCCACCTTCATCACCGGGACGCCGGCGGCGGAGATCCGGCCGGCCGTCGACCCGGTCGAGACGAGCTCCACCCCCGCCTCGTGGAGGCCGCGGGCCAGCTCCTCCAGCCCGGTCTTGTCGTACACGCTGATCAGCGCGCGCTTAATCGCCACCCGACTCACCGGCCGAGCTCCCCTCATGGTCGTCGGAAGATTCACCACAGGTCCTGCACTTCATCGAGACCCGCCTGCCGCGCGCGGTCCAGCCGTCGCGGGCGAGGCGTCCGACGACGTCGACGAGGAGCCGGCGCTCCACCCGCTTGATGCGCTCGTGCAGGGAGTCTTCGTCGTCATGCCAGCCCACGGGGACGGTCTCCTGGGCGATGACGGGTCCGGTGTCCACGCCTTCGTCGACGAAGTGAACGGTACAGCCCGTGACCTTCACGCCGTAGGCCAGGGCGTCCCGTACGGCGTGCGCGCCGGGGAACGAGGGCAGCAGCGCGGGATGGGTGTTGACCGTGCGGCCGCCGAACCGGGCCAGGAAGCGGGGGCCGAGGATCTTCATGAAGCCGGCGGAGACGACGAGGTCGGGCTCGTGCGCGGCGACGGCCGCGGTCAGCGCCGCGTCCCACTCCTCGCGGGACGGGAAATCCGGAACGCAGACCGTAAAAGTGGGCAAACCCACACGTTCCGCTCGCTCGGTTCCGGCGATACCGGGGCGGTCCGCCCCCACGGCCACGACTTCGGCACCGTAGGCTGGATCCGCGCACGCGTCGAGCAGCGCTTGTAGGTTGGTCCCCGCGCCGGAGACGAGGACGACGAGCCGGGCGGACACCATGACTCCCCGGTGAACGTTGACGGGATGTGCGGCCACCACGAAGCCTATCGGGCCGGTTCGGCGCCGCTTCACCGCAGATCCGCCCGAATCGGTCGGCGGATCCCCACCCCACGGGCCAGGAGGAGACGAAGAGTGAGCGAGCAGCAGGGCCGCGAGGCCCGTCCCGAGGACCGCCCGGACGGGCGGCCGGCGGGAGAGCCGCCCGCGGGGCCGTCGCAGGCGCGGCAGGCCGGCGTGCGGGCCCTGTGGCTCGGCGGCGTCGCGCTGCTGACCGCGCTGTTCTTCTACCCGCTCGGCCTCGTGCTCGGCGTCGCCGCGCTCGTCGTCGGGATCAAGGCCCGCCGGCAGGCCCGCGCGGACCGCGACACCGTGCCCGGCGCCCTCCCCGGCATGGTGATGGGCGCCATCGGCCTCGGCATGTCGCTGGTGATGGTCGCGATGGCGGTCTTCCTGCGGACGGAGTTCAGCGGCTACTGGGACTGCGTCAACGCCGCCAACACCCACACCGACCGGCAGGTGTGCCAGGACGAGTACTACCCGAAGATCGAGAAGAAGCTCGACCTGCCGCCCGGCTGGATGGAGGAGTACGGGCACCTGCTCTGAGCGCCCCCTCTGGCTGGAGCCGCCGCTAGTCGTCCCGCTCGGGCTCCTCGCGCAGGACGTAGATGGCGCCGCCCCGGTTCTCGGTGCGGTTCGGGTCGGCGCGGGGCGGCGGGACGGCGCGGCGCGGCTCCGCGGGCTCGGGCTCGGGCTCGTCCACGAGATGGCCCTCGACGACGATCGTGCCGTCGCCCGACGGCTCCGCCGGTTCGGGGGCGGGGGCGGGCGCGGGCCGCTCCTCGGCCAGGAGGCCCGGCACGAGACCTGCGTGTTCCCGAGCTGCAACCAGCCAACCCACCGCTGCGACCTCGACCACACGGTCCCGTGGCGGCCCGGGACCAC
>NZ_JBFARO010000191.1:0-11011 GCF_040677125.1 Actinomadura sp. NPDC049382 | reverse complement strand
CCGGCCGACCGCGTCCTCCAGCCCGGCCGCGAGGTCCTCGGCGGGGGTGACGGCGGCCTGCGCGGCGTGCCAGGCGCGCCGGTCGGGGTCGGCGCCGGGGTCGGTGACCTCGGCCAGCACGCCGTGCGCGCGGCTGCGCTCCTGAGGCGACGCCGTCCAGTAGGCGGCCGAGCGCACCAGCGGATGCCGGAACCGGACCCGGTCGCCGATGTGGCACAGCCCGGCCGCCACCGCCGGGGTCACCGCCTCGATGGCGATGCCGAGCCGGTCGGCGGCGCGCCACAGCGGCACCGGGTCGCCGCCCGGCTCCGCCGCCGCAACCAGCAGCAGCATCCGCGTGCCGGGCGCGAGCCGCGCCACCCGCCGCCGGTAGATGTCCTGGATCCGGCCGTCGGCGGCGCCGGGTCCGGGCGGGCCGAACCCGCCCGCGAACTCCGCCGCCGACGCCTCGCCCGCCATCTCCAGCAGCGCCAGCGGGTTGCCGCCCGTCTCCTCGGCGATCCGCTCCAGCACCTGAGCGTCCCAGGGGCCCGGCACGGCCGCCGACAGCAGCGCCCGCGCGTCCTGGACGGCCAGCCCGGCGACCACCAGCTCCGGCAGCCCCGTCAGCGCGGGCGCCGAGCAGGGCACGCGGTTCGCGAGGACGATCGCCACCGCGTCGTTCCGCAGCCGCCGGGCGGCGAACGCCAGGACCTCCAGCGACGCCGGGTCGAGCCATTGGGCGTCGTCCACGAGGCACAGCAGCGGCTTGTCCCGCGACGTCTCCGCCAGCAGCCCGAGCACGGCCAGCCCGACGAGGAAGTGGTCGGGCTCGGGTCCGGCGCTCATGCCGAACGCGGTCCGCAGCGCGTCGCGCTGCGGCGCGGGCAGGCCGGCGAGCCGGCCGGCCATCGGCGCGCACAGCCGGTGCAGCCCGGCGAACGCGAGCTTCATCTCCGCCTGGACGCCGGCGACGCGCGAGACCTCGAACCCGCGGGCCTGCGCGGCCAGGTGGTTCAGCAGCGCCGTCTTGCCCACGCCCGGCTCGCCTGCCAGCACCAGGGTCCGGCTCTCGCCGCCGCGGGCGGCGTCGAGCACCTCGGCGAGCCGCTCGCGCTCCTCCCGGCGCCCCTGCAGCACCTGGCGGGAGCCGCCGTCACCCCAGCTGACCTGCACGTCCGAGGCGACCGCGGGGAGGTCCGCCCGCACGCGGACGAGCCCCCGCCATCCCGTCCGCGGCCCCAGTGGCGACTCGGCCTCAGGCCATTCGTCCACCGTCATCCGGCTCATGCTGTCCACAAGGCTGCACCTCCGCCATCCCCACTCCGGCCGCCCCGCCTGGACGGGGCATCACGTCACATCGACCGGATAGGGCGGGCACCCGTGACACATCCGCGACGATCACCGGCCGCCGCGCCCGCCCCCGGGCCGGACGCCGTCCAGGGTTCCTCCCAGTCGTCCACCCGGGTGCCGCCCGGCCCCCGTCCCGGCGACCGTTGATGTTCGCCCACACGTGAACGGCCCTGGAGCAACGATGACGAAGCACTGGTCCGAGTCGGCGTCGTGCCGGTCGCTCGACCCCGAACTGTTCTTCCCGGTGTCCCGGGAGGCGGTGTACACGGCGCAGATCGCACCGATCCGCCGGCTGTGCGCCGCGTGCCCCGTCGCCGGCCCGTGCCTGGATTGGGCCCTGGCCACCGGGGAGCCGCACGGCATCTGGGCCGGGACGACGCCGAGCGAGCGGCGCCGCATCCGCGCCGCCCGAGGGGCCGGCCACCCAGAGGAGCACACCGGGCCCGCCGGATCCCTACGGCCGAGTGGATCGATGCCGACGGCTCACGAGGGGAGATGAGCAGCGGCCGACTGCGCGCTCTGCCTAGCCGTCCGACCGCATCGCGGCGGGGCGGGCGTGGTGCCGGCCGATGGGCAGCATCAGCGGCCGTCCGGACACCGGGTCCTCCATGATGCGGCTGTCCAGGTCGAAGACGGTGCGCACGACCTCCTCGGTGAGGACGTCGGCCGGAGCGCCGGAGGCGTGCAGCCGCCCGCCGGCGAGGGCGATGAGGTGGTCGGCGTAGCGGGCGGCGAGGTTGAGGTCGTGCAGGACCATCACGATCGTGGTGCCGCGGTCGCGGTTCAGGTCGGTCAGCAGGTCCAGCACCTCGATCTGGTGGCTGGCGTCGAGGAAGGTGGTGGGCTCGTCCAGCAGCAGCAGGTCGGTCTGCTGGGCCAGCGCCATCGCGATCCACACCCGCTGGCGCTGCCCGCCGGACAGCTCGTCCACGGCCCGGTCGGCGAGGTCGGCGGTGCGGGTGGCCTCCAGGGCGGCGGCCACGGCGGCGTCGTCCTCGGACTTCCACCGGGAGAAGATGCCCTGGTGGGGATGGCGGCCCCGGCTGACGAGGTCGAGCACGGTGATGCCCTCGGGCGCGACCGGCGACTGCGGCAGCAGCCCGAGCGTGCGGGCGAGTTCCCTGGCGGGCATGCGGTGCACCTCCCGGCCGTCCAGCACGACCCGGCCCGTGCGGGGCGCGAGCAGCCGGGACAGGGAGCGCAGCAGCGTCGACTTCCCGCAGGCGTTCGCGCCGACGATGACCGTCATCTCGCCGGGCGGCACGGCCAGGTCGAGGGAGTCGATGACGGCGCGGTCGCCGTAGCCGAGGCTGAGGCCCTCGGCCGCCAGGGAGTGGGACGTGGTCACAGCGAGCCTCCGGCACGGTGGGTGCGGACGATCAGGTAGACGAGGTACGGCGCGCCGAGGACGCCGGTGACGACGCCGACCGGGTAGCGGGTGTCGAACGCGAACTGGCCGATGAAGTCGCCGGTCAGCACGAGCAGGGCGCCGACGAGCCCGGCGGGCAGCAGCAGGGAGCCGCCGGTCCCGATCAGCCGGGCCGCGATCGGCCCGGACAGGAACGCCACGAACGCGATCGGCCCGGCCGCCGCCGTGGCGAACGCGATCAGGCCGGTGGCGGCGACGATCACGGCGACGCGGGTGCGCTCGACGCGGACCCCGAGCGCGGACGCGGTGTCGTCGCCGAGCCGCAGCGCCGACAGGTCCCGCGCGAGGAACAGCAGCGCGGGCGTGAGGACGGCCAGCGCCGCGACGGTGGGCACGACCTGCTCCCACGTCGTGCCGTTGAGGCTGCCCGTCAGCCAGCGCGTGGCCTCCTGGAGGTCCCACTCCCCCGCCCGCGACAGCACGTAGGAGGTGACGGCGTCGCCCATCGCGGCGACCCCGATGCCGATCAGGATGAGCCGCGTGCCGACCACGCCGTCCCGGAACGCCAGCACGTACATCAGCAGGGCGACGCCCAGCGCGGAGACGATCGCGAACACCGACACCCGCGTCCCGCCCAGGGAGAACACGACGATCGCGATGGACGCGGCGGCGCTCGCCCCGGCGCTGATCCCGATGATGTCGGGGCTCGCCAGCGGGTTGCGGAGCAGCGTCTGGAAGGTGACGCCGCCGAGCCCGAACGCGAACCCGGCGGCGACGGCGAGGACGGCGCGCGGCAGCCGGAGCCGTCCGACCGTGAACGACGCCCCGGGCACCTGCTCGCCGAAGACCACGCGGAGCACGTCGCCGGGCGGGTAGAACGTCTGCCCGACCATCAGCGTGACGGCGAACCCCGCGACGACCAGCGCCGCCAGCGTCCCGACGAGGGCGCGGCGCCGGGCGGCGCGCCGGCGGCGGCCGCTCGCGACGGCCCGGACGGCGGCGGGGGCGGGGACGAGTGCGGTCACAGCTCACGCACCTTCTGGCGGCGGACGATGTGGATGAAGACCGGCGCGCCGATGACCGCCGTGACGATGCCGACCTCGATGTCCTGGGGCCGCGCCACCACGCGGCCGACCACGTCGGACGCGGTGAGCAGCGCGGCGCCGGCGAGCACGGAGGCGGGGAGCAGCCAGCGGTGGTCGACGCCGACGAGCAGCCGGCAGGCGTGCGGGACGATGAGGCCGACGAAGGCGATCGGCCCGGCGACGGCGGTCGCCGCGCCGCACAGCACGACGGCGCCCAGCGAGGCCGTGACGCGGATGAGGGCGACGCGCTCGCCGAGCCCGGCCGCGACCTCGTCGCCCAGCGCGAGCGAGTTCAGCGACCGCGCCGACAGCAGGCACACCGCGCACCCGGCGAGCAGGAACGGCAGCACCTGCCCGATGCGCTCGTAGGACGCGCCGCCGACCCCGCCGACCTGCCACAGCCGGAAGCCCCCGGCGATGTCGTTGCGGGGCAGCACGACGGCGCTGACCAGCGACGCGAACGCCGCCGACGTCGCGGCGCCGGCGAGCGCGACCTTGAGGGGCGTGGCGCCGCCGCGCCCGAGCGACCCGACCCCGTAGACGAACACCGCCGTCACCGCGGCCCCCGCCATCGCGACCCAGATGTACCCGACCGGGGAGGTGAGCCCGAAGTAGGCGACGGCGGCGACGACGGCGAGCGACGCGCCCATGTTGACGCCGAGGATGCCGGGGTCGGCCAGCGGGTTGCGGGTCACGCCCTGCATGACCGCGCCGGACAGGGCGAGCGCGGCGCCGAGCAGCACCGCGAGCAGCGTGCGCGGGATCCGCTTGGCGACGGCGGCCCGTTCGAGGGTGTCGTCCGCGCCGCCGAGCGCGGCCCAGACGTCGGCGAGCGAGACGTCGCGCGAGCCGAGCACGACGGAGGCCGCCATCACGGCGGCGAGGACCGCGCCCGCGGCGACCAGCCCCAGCACGCGCACGCGCGCCGGACGCCGCACGAGCGCGGCGTCCGGCGGACGTTCGGTCGCGACCGTCGTCACTTGACCTTGTCCGCTGCCGCGGCCAGGGCCTTCACGTAGTCCTCCAGGACCCAGGAGATCGCGAGCGGGGTCGGGTTGGCGGCGGTGCCCGCCGGGGTGGTGCCCGACATCAGGTACATCGAGCCGCGCTTCACCGCGGGGATCTTCGACAGCAGCGGGTCCTTGCCCACCTTCTCGGCCAGCTTGGCGTCGCCGTACCCGACGATGATGTCCACGTCGTCGAAGATGTCGATCTGCTCGGAGCTGCGGGTCAGCGCGAACTTGTCGGTGCCCTTGGACGCGTCCACGATGCTCTTCGGGAACGTCATCCCGAGGTCCTCGAAGAACAGCGTGCGGGTGTCGTGCGTCGTGTAGAAGCCGATCTGGCTGACGTCGTTCGGGTCGAGGTGCGTCATGAACATCGCCGACTTGCCCTTGAGCTGCGGGTACTTCGCGATGGCCGTCTTGATGTCGCCCTCGATGCCGGTGATGAGCTTCTCGCCCTCGGCGGCGAGCCCGAGCGGCTTGGCGTTCATGCGCACGACCTCGCGCCACGGCGTCGCCCAGGGCGCGTCCGGGTAGGCGACGACGGGGGCGATCTGGCTGAGGGTGTCGTAGTCCTGCTTGGTCAGGCCCGAGTAGCCGGCGAGGATGACGTCCGGCTTGGTGTCGGCGACGGCCTCGAAGTCGACGCCGTCGGTCTCGTCGAACAGGACGGGCGTCTTGGCGTTCAGCTCCTTGAGGCGCTTCTCCACCCACGGCAGGACGCCGTCGCCGTTGTCGTCGCCGAAGTTCGCGGCGGCCATGCCGACCGGGACGACGCCGAGGGCCAGCGGCACCTCGTGGTTGGCCCAGTTGACGGTGGCGACCCGCGTCGGCTTCGCCTTGATGGTGGCCGTGCCGAGCGCGTGCTCGACCGTCATCGGGAAGGCGCTGCTCGACCCGCCGCCCGCGCCCGCCTCCTTGGCCGTCTCGGACGAGTCACCGCAGGCCGCGAGGCCGCCCACCAGGACGGCCACCGCGGCGGCGATGCGAAGGCTGTGCAGACGTTTCACTCCGTACTCCACTGTCGGGAAAGCGGCAGGCCGGGAATTAGTTAGGTAAGCCTTGCCTTGGCTCGGAACCCTAGAGCGGAGGGGCAGAATGTCGCAATCACCCGTTTGGGACACCCGTTATCGCGATCGGGACACGCGGGCGCGGACGGAGCCGCGGACAGAGCCGAGCTCACCGCCCCCGGAACGTCCCCGGGGTCAGCCCGGTCGCCCGCCGGAACGCCGCGCCGAACGCGCTGACGGAGTGGTAGCCGACCTCCTCCGCCACGGCCTCGATCTCCCAGCCGCGGCTCAGCAGCGCCACCGCGTGCCGCGCCCGCGCGATCGCGACCCACCGCCCGAAGCTGGTGCCGGTCTCGGCGTTGAACGCGCGGGTGATGGTGCGGCGGCTCACGCCGAGGCGGGACGCCCAGTCCGCCAGCGTCCGCCGGTCGCCCGGGTCGGCGCGGACCGCGTCGGCGATCGGGCGCAGCAGCTCCGACGTCGGCATCCGCAGCAGCAGCTCGTGCTCGGACGGGGTGAGCACGTCGAGCACCATGGCCTCGGTCACCGCCCGCGACCCGGCCGGCAGGCCCGGCTCGGCGAGCCGCTCCAGCAGCAGCCGCAGCAGCGGGGTGATCTCCACCGCGACCGGCGTCGCGGAGATCGGGGACACCGCGTCGAAGCCGAAGAACGTCGCCCGGCAGCGGGTGCCGGCCGCCGCGGCGCCCGAGTGCAGCGTGCCCGCGGGCATCCACAGGCCGAGCGCCGGGGTGATCGTCCAGACCCGGGGCCCGACCCCGGCCGTGGACGCGCCCCGCTCGTTCCACAGCAGCTCGTGGAAGGGGTGGGAGTGCTCGTTCCAGGTGACGTCGCGGTCGAAGTCCTCGCTCCAGCACATGATGGCGAACGGCATCTCGACCGGCCCGGCGGCGAGGGCGGGCAGCGTGCGGGTCTCCTCCACGGCCTCGACCCTCCCTTTTGGTTAGCCTTACCTTATAGTTCGTCGGATGCAGCCCTCTGAGATTCGCGCGGTGCGGAGCGAGGCCGAGCTCCGGGAGATCGTGCGGGAGCCGTCGCAGGTCATCTGGGACAAGGACATCGGCCGCATCGACGAGCACGCGCGCACGCTGATCGCGCACTCGCCGCTCGTCCTGCTGGCGACGTCGGACGCGGAGGGCACCTGCGACGTCTCCCCCAAGGGCGACCCGGCCGGGTCGGTCCTGGTGCTGGACGACCACCGCCTCGCGATCGCCGACCGCCCCGGCAACCACCGCGTCGACGGGTTCCGCAACGTGCTGCGCAACCCGCACGTCGGGCTGCTGTTCCTCGTGCCGGGGATGAACGAGACGCTGCGCGTGAACGGCCGCGCGACGATCGTGTCGGACGCCCCGTTCTTCGACGACCTGGCGATCAAGGGCCGGCGGCCCCGCCTCGCCCTCCTCGTCGAGGTCGAGGAGCTCTACATGCACTGCGCGAAGGCGTTCCTGCGCTCGTCCCTGTGGCAGCCCGAGACCTGGCCGGACCGCGCGAAGCTGCCGACGCTCGGCCGCATCATCAAGGACCAGGTCGACCTCGAGGGCGTGTCCGCCGAGCAGATCGACGAGGACCTCGCCGTGGACGCCGAGACCAACCGCTACTGAGCGCGGCCCGAGGGGGCGGGTCAGGCGTCGAGGGCGCGGCCGAGCCGGTGCAGCCGCAGCGCGAGCTGCACTTCGAGGGTGTGCTCCGGGCTGTTCCAGTCGACGCCCAGCAGGCGTTTGACCCGGTCGAGGCGCTGCGTGACGGTGTTCGGGTGGATGTGGAGCCGCTTCGCGCTGGCGACGAGACTCTGCCCGGTGGCGAAGTAGGTGCCGAGGGTCTCCATCAGCATCGCCCCGCGCTGCTCGTCGTGCTGGATGACCGGGCCGAGCGTCCGCTCCACGAACCCGGTCGCGGACGCGCCGTCGCCGAGCAGCAGCCCCGCGTAGCCGAGGTCGCCGGCCGTGGCGGCGGTGCCCGCGCGGTCGAGCCGGAGCAGGGCGTGCGCGCAGGCCAGCGCCTCGGCGTAGGCGGCGGGCAGGTCGGCCGGGTCGTCCACCGGGCCGGCGGCGCCGACCGTGACCGGCGACCCCAGCCGCGCCGCCAGCGAACGCGAGATCCGGCGGCCCGTCAGCGACGGGTCGTCGGACGGGACGACCAGCACGGCCCGCCCGTCTCGCACGGTGCTCAGCCCGTCGCGGGCGGCGGCGAGGTCCGACGCCGCGGAGGCGAGGCTCCGCCGGTTCTCCGCCCGGATGTGCGCGACGACCACGGCGTGCCGCTTCTGCGGCTGGTAGCCGATCCGCAGCGCGCGCTCGGCCAGTGAGGAGTACGTGCGGGGGTTCGGCGTGAGCAGGTCGTCGAGCAGCTCGCCGCGCACCCTGGCCTCCGCGGCGGCGAGGTTGCGGCCGAACAGCAGGAGCAGGGACGCGACGACGGCCGCGCGGCCGAGCAGCCGCCCGTCCAGGTCGCCGATCCCGGCGGACGCGTCCGGCGGGGCCCACACCAGCGCGCCGAGCCGCTCGGTGCCCGCCTCCAGGCCCGTCGCCCAGTACGTCCCGTCGTGGACGCCGCCGCCCGGCCCGCCGAGGCCGCCGCCCGCCGCGGCCGACATCTCCTTCAGCGCCTCGTCGGACGCGCCCGGCGTCCAGGCGACGGGCTGCTCGAACTCGTCGAACACCGCGAGCACGCCGCCGAGCTGGTCGCCCGCCGCGGTCACGACCTCCTGCACGCCGCCGCCGCGCAGCACGATGTCCATGGTGCGGTCGTGCGCCGCGAACGCCCGCTCCTCCGCGACCGTCCGCCGGCGCAGCGCCGCGTTCGCGAGCCGCAGCGCCGCGAGCTCCTGGTCCTTGCCGTGCCTCGACCGCGCCTGCTCGATCGCGGTCGCGGCGAGGACGGCGTACGAGCCGAGCAGCGCGATCGCGTCGTGCGGGAACGGCCCGGGGCTGCGGTTGGACGCGAAGAGCACGCCGAGGACGGCGCCCGCGCGCAGCGGCACCCCGACGATCGACACCTGCCGCTCCGCGCGGACCGAGGCGTCCACGGCGGGATCGTGCGCCAGCCGCTCGTCGCTGAAGTAGTCGGACGTCGAGAACGGCGTTCCGGTGGCCGCGACCCGGCCGCCGACCCCGACTCCGAACGGGATCCGGACGTCCTTCCACGCCGAGGACGTCGCGCCGACCATCACCCGCATCCGCGTCGACCGGTCCGCGTCGTCGTTCAGGCTCAGGTAGGCCATGTCGCAGCCGAGCAGCCGCCGCGCCCGGCTCACGATCAGGGTGAGGATCGCGTCGGGGTCGCCGCGGTCCTCCGCCAGCTCCGTCGCGCACTCGACCAGCGCGCGCTGCTGCTCCTGGCGGGCGTGCTGCTTCTCCAGCGTGTCGCGCAGCCGGAGCGCGAGCGTGTGCTCGGCCTGCAGATGGTCGATCTCCGCGGGCGAGGCCGCGTCCGCCACCGCGCGGCGCAGGACGTCGTCGTACCGGGGCAGCGGTGCGCCGTCCACGAGAAGCCGGAGAAAACTGCGCCCTGCCACGACCCCTCGCTTCCGCATGCTGATGCTCAGGGAAATGAGTAAGCGCATAGTCACCGAGTAGGATGCCGCTGTCAAGCGCCCGGCCGCGCCGGGAGGAGGCGAGGGGACGCGATGGCCAGACGGCAGGCCCGGTTCACCGCCCGGGACCTGGCGGACGACCCCCGGCTGCGCGACCGCTCGCCCGAGCTGTGGCGGGCGGACCTCGGCGCGGTGCCGCGCGGCCTGCTGACCGCGGCGGTGCGCTGCTTCGCCGCGAACGGCTACCACGCCACGACCACCCGCGACATCGCCGAGGGCGTCGGCCTCAGCCCGGCCGCCCTGTACGTCCACTTCCCGTCGAAGGAACTGGTCCTCTACGAGATCATCAGGGCGGGCCACGAGCGGGTGCTGGCCCACGTCCACGAGCCGTCGGTCAGCGGAGCCGACGGCGCGGCGGACCGGCTCCGCGCCGTCGTCTCCGCGTACACGGCCTGGCACGCCCGCCACCACGTGGCCGCCCGCGTCTGCCAGTTCGAGCTCACCGGCCTCACCGCCGAGCACTACGACGAGGTGCTGGAGCTGCGCCACCGGACCAACGCGTTCTTCCGCGACGCCGTCGCGCGCGGCGTCGCCGACGGGTCGTTCGCGCAGGTCGACGTCAAGCGGGTCACGCGCGCGATGCTGTCGCTCAGCATCGACCTCGTCCGCTGGTACCGGCTCGACGGCCCCGACACCCCGGAGCGGCTCGGCGAGTTCTACGCCGGCCTGGCCCTGCGGATGGTCGCCCGCTGACGGACCGCCCGCAGGTGCCGGGCCGTCCCCCAGATGCCCCGGCGGAACAGCAGCACGATCACGATGAAGATCAGGCCGGTGACGATCCCGGTCTCCTGGAATCCGGCGGTGGCCAGGTAGTCCTGGAGCTGGACGACGAGTGCGGCGCCGATGGCGCCGCCCCACAGGGTGCCGATGCCGCCGAGGACGACCATCATCACGGCCTGCCCGGACGTCGTCCAGTACACCCCTTCGAGGGACGCGAACCCGTGGCCGATGGCGAACACGCCCCCGGCCAGCCCGGAGAGCCCGGCGGACAGGACGAAGGCCAGCAGCTTGTAGCGGTCGATGCTGTACCCGAGGGCGCGGGCCCTGTTCGGGTTGTCGCGGATGGACACCAGCACCCGCCCGAACGGCGACCGGACGATCCGCCAGGCCACGAACATCCCGGCCAGGACGAACGGCAGGCCCGCGTAGTAGAAGTAGAACGGATCGGACAGGTCGAGGCCGAACAGCTCTCTCGGGATGCCTTGCAGTCCGTTCTCTCCGCCTGTCGCGTCCCGCCACTGGTTGGCGATGAAGTAGACCATCTGCGCGAAGGCCAAGGTGACCATCGCGAAGTAGATCCCGGTCAGCCGCACCGACAGGAAACCGATCGGAACGGCCAGCAGCGCCGCGAACACCGCGCCGCCGATGATCGCTACGGGGAACGGCAGCCCGGAGTGCAGGGCGATCAGGCCGGTGGCGTACGCGGATCCGCCCCAGAAGGCGGCGTGCCCGAACGACAGGAGGCCGGTGAAGCCGAGCAGGAGGTCGACGGCGGCGGCGAACAGTGCCCAGCAGGCGATGTCGAGCGCGACCGGCGGATAGACGAACCAGGGCAGGGCGAGCGCGGCCAGCAGCCCGGCGGCGAGCAGGACGGGCCGTCC
>NZ_JBFARO010000190.1:0-11089 GCF_040677125.1 Actinomadura sp. NPDC049382 | reverse complement strand
GCCGCCGCCACCGCCCACGCGCGCGGCGCCGGCGTGCCGCTGCTCCCGTTCGCCGCGGCGGCCGCCGCCGCATTGGCCGCCGCGCTCGCCGCGACCCGCGCGCCCGCCCGCGGCGCGGTGCCCGCCGGGTTCCTGCTGCTGGCCCTGGCACTTCCGCTCGGCCTCGCCGTCGACATCGGCGCGGGGCCCGGCGGGCAGTGGACGCTGCTGATCCCGCTCGTCCCGCTCGGCGCCGGCGCCGGGCTGGCCCTCGCCGCCTCGCTGCGCTGCGCGGCACCCGGCGCGGCGCTGTTCGGCCTGTCGCTGTGCTTTCCCGCAGTGCTCGCCGGGCAGCTCCTCGTCCTGTCCCTGCAGGCGGCGCGACTGGGACGGGCCCGTCCGGCGACCGGCGCCGAGCAGGTCCACGCCCTGCTGGCCGGCTACCACGACTGGCTCATCGCCGCCGGAATGGCGGCCGTGCCGCTCGCCGCCGCCACCGCCGTCGCGGCGGCGCGCCGCCGTAATGCCGCTTCCGGCCCGCGGGGCGGGTAGTATTCGCGCGCTTACCGAAACCGAAAATTCCGCAAGGAGAACCACTCGTGTCCGAGCGCACTCTCGTCCTGGTCAAGCCCGACGGCGTCCGCCGCGGTGTCATCGGCGAGGTCATCTCCCGGATCGAGCGCAAGGGCCTGAAGCTCGTCGCGCTGGAACTGCGCACCCTCGCCCGCGAGACCGCCGAGTCCCACTATGAGGAGCACGCGAGCAAGCCGTTCTTCGGCGAGCTGGTCGAGTTCATCACCGGCGGCCCGCTCGTCGCCATGGTCGTCGAGGGCCCGCGCGCCATCGAGGCGTTCCGCTCGCTGGCCGGCGCCACCGACCCGGTCAGCGCCGCCCCCGGCACCATCCGCGGCGACTTCGCCCTGGAGATCGGCGAGAACATCGTGCACGGCTCCGACTCCACCTACTCCGCCGAGCGCGAGATCAAGCTCTTCTTCCCCGAACTGGGCTGAGAGGCGCCCGCGAGGGCGCCGTTCGAGCGCGGGCCGGATCTTCCGGCCCGCGTCTTCTTTAGCGAAAACCGAGCTGGTCAGGACGCGTTTTTTCCGCGACGCGCGGCGGCGGGGTGACTGCCCGCGGACGGGGGCGCACGTTACGATGGACGCGCCGCTATACACGCCCGTCAATCATGAAGGGCTCCCTTTCTTCATGGGTAACAAGCTGTCGTTTCTTGGCCGGGACATGGCCGTCGATCTTGGTACCGCCAACACACTGGTGTACGTGCGCGGGCGTGGCATCGTCCTGAACGAACCCTCCGTGGTGGCGATCAATACCAACACCGGAAAGATCGTCGCGGTGGGCATCGAGGCGAAGCGGATGATCGGCCGCACGCCCGGCAACATCGTGGCCGTCCGCCCGCTGAAGGACGGCGTCATCGCCGACTTCGACGTCACCGAGCGCATGCTGCGCTACTTCATCCAGAAGGTCCACAAGCGCCGGCACTTCGCCAAGCCGCGGATCGTGGTGGCCGTGCCGAGCGGGATCACCGGGGTGGAGCAGCGCGCGGTGAAGGAGGCCGGCTACCAGGCCGGCGCCCGCCGCGTGTACATCATCGAGGAGCCGATGGCCGCCGCGATCGGCGCCGGGCTGCCCGTCTACGAGCCGACCGGCAACATGGTCGTCGACATAGGAGGCGGCACCACCGAGGTCGCGATCATCTCTCTCGGCGGCATCGTCACCAGCCAGTCCGTCCGCGTCGGCGGCGACGAACTCGACCAGGCGGTGATCTCCTTCTCCAAGAAGGAATACTCGCTGATGCTCGGGGAACGGACCGCCGAGGAGATCAAGATGGCCATCGGTTCGGCCTATCCCGGCGGCGACGAGGAGCCGCACGCCGAGATCCGGGGCCGCGACCTCGTGAGCGGGCTGCCGAAGACCGTCGTGATCTCCGCCGAGGAGGTGCGGCGGGCGATCGAGGAACCGGTCAACGCCGTGGTGGACGCGGTGAAGACCACGCTGGACAAGTGCCCGCCCGAGCTGTCGGGCGACATCATGGACCGCGGGATCGCGCTCACCGGCGGCGGCGCGCTGCTGAAGAACCTCGACGAACGGCTCCGCGAGGAGACCGGGATGCCCATCCACCTGGTGGACAACCCGCTCGACTCGGTGGTGCTCGGCACCGGCAAGTGCGTCGAGGACTTCGAGTCGCTCCGCCAGGTCCTCGTGCCGGAGCCGCGGCATTGATCGGACGGGTCCGCCCGCCGTAGGACGGGTTCGCCCGCCGTAGGACGGGTTCGCCCGCCATTGGCAGTGCACCCGGGGGACTGAGGAAACCGGAGGTCGGTGCGTGAAGGACACCCGGCGCACCCGCATGGTGCTCGGCGGGCTGCTCGTCGTGGCGCTCACGATGATCACCGTGGACTACCGCGGTGGCGCGCAGTCGCCGCTGCGCGGCCTGCGCGACCTGGGCGCGAGCGTGTTCGGGCCGGTCGAGCGGGCGTCCGCGTCCGTCGTCCGGCCGGTGGGCGACACCTTCGACACGATCACCGACGCGCCCGGCGAGCGGCGCCGCGCCGACCAGCTGGCGCGGCAGAACCAGCGGCTGCGCGAGCAGCTGCGCTCCGCCCGGCTCGACACGGAGCGGTCCGCGCAGCTGCAGCGGCTGCTCGGCACCGCGGGAATGGGCGGCTACACGATCCACGCCGCGCAGGTGATCTCCGCCGGGCAGGGCTTCGAGGACACCGTCACCATCGACGTCGGCAGCCGCAGCGGCATCAAGCCCGACATGACCGTGATCAGCGCCGCCGGGCTCGTCGGCCGGGTCACCCGGGTCGGGCCCGCGACCTCGACCGTGCTGCTCGCCACCGACCAGACCTCCTCCATCGGCTCCCGGCTGGAGGCGTCCAAGGAGATCGGCATCACCCAGGGCCGGGGCCGCCGCGGCCTCGGCGGGGGCGGCGCCACACCGCTGCGCTTCCAGCTGCTGGACGCCTCCGCGCCGATCCAGGTCGGCCAGCGGATCGTGACGCTCGGGTCGCAGGGCCAGCGCCCGTACGTGCCCGGCGTCCCGATCGGCGAGGTCGCCCGCATCGAGAAGTCCACCAGCGGGCTGACCCGCACCGCCTACGTCCGGCCGTTCGTGAAGTTCACCAGCCTGGACGTCGTCGCCGTCGTGGTCGCCCCGCCGAAGACCGACCCCCGGGACGCGGTGCTCCCGCCGAAGCCGAAACCGCCGGTGACCCCCACCCCGACCCCCAGCAAGAGCCCGAAGGCGACCAAGAGCCCGAAGGCGCGCGAGAGCGGCGACGCGCGGCCGAGCGGCTCCGCGAGCCCGTCCACAGAACCGAGCGCGGGGGACTGAACGTTGCTGAACCCACCCGAGGCGTCGCCGGCCGGCCGCAGCGCGGTGGCCGCGGTGGTGATCGCCGTGACGCTGATCCTGCAGGTGTCGGTGGCGAACCGGCTGCCGCTGCCCGGCGGCGTGCAGCCCGACCTGGTGCTGCTGGCCGTCGTGGCGCTGGCGCTGGTCGCCGGGTCGATGACCGGCATGGTCACCGGGTTCCTCGCCGGCCTCGCCGCCGACATCATCCCGCCCGCCGACCACACCATCGGCCGGTACGCGCTCGTCTACTGCCTCATCGGCTACCTGTGCGGCGTCGCGTCCGCCGAGATGGACCGCCAGTCCGTCGTCCCGTTCTTCGCCGTCGCCGCCGGCGCCCTCGCCGGGACCGTGCTGTACGCGGCGACCGGGATGATCCTCGGCGACCCGCGCGCCGAGTGGGGGACCGTGTCGCGCATGGTCCCGCTGCAGGTCCTCTACGACATCATCGCCAGCCCGTTCGTCGTCTGGGCGGTGCTGCGCGCCACCAGACGCTACGAGAGCGGCGAGCGGTCGCGCGGCGACGGCCTCGCCGTGCCCGCCGCCCGGTACCGCGCGATGTCCGGGCGGGGCGGGGCCCTGTGAACCCCAGGACCCACTTCCGCCTCGTCGTCCTGTACGTGCTCGTCGGCGCGCTGCTGCTCGTCCTGGTCGGACGCATGTGGACGCTGCAGGTGCTGGAGGGCGAGCACTACCGGGGCATCGCCGCCCAGAACCGCACCCGCGACATCGTCGTCCCCGCCGTCCGCGGCGTGATCATGGACGACCGCGGCAAGCCGCTCGTCCGCAACCGCAGCGCGCTCGTCGTGTCGGTCAACCGCACCACGCTGTCGCGGCAGAAGGACGGCGGCGAGGCCGTCCTGAAGCGGCTCGCCGCCGTCCTCGGGACGAGCCACGACGAGATGTCCAAGCGGATCCGGCTGTGCTCGCCGACCGTCAAGCGGCCCTGCTGGCCCGGCTCCCCGTACCAGCCGATCCCCGTCGAGGACCACGTCGACCCGAAGCGCGCCCTCCAGATCATGGAGCGGCAGGAGGACTTCCCCGGCGTCACCGCGCAGATCCAGGCCGTCCGCGAGTACCCGGAGCCGGACGGGGCGAGCGCCGCGCAGGTCCTCGGCTACCTCCAGCCCGTCACGCAGGAGGAGCTGGACAAGCGCAAGGGCCTGAAGGTCACCGGGTACAGCGGCGTCGACCTCGTCGGGCGCGCCGGGCTGGAGGCGCAGTACGACGCGGTGCTGAGCGGCGAGCCCGGGTTCCGCCGGGTCCTCGTCGACAGCCAGGGCCGCGTCACCGGCACCGCGGAGGAGCAGCAGGCGGTGGCCGGCAACAACCTCGTCACCAGCATCGACGCCGGGGTGCAGGGCGCGGCGGAGAAGGCGCTCAAGCACGCGATCGACAACGCGCGCAGGGGCGGCCACCCGGCCGACGCCGGCGCCGCGGTCGTGATGGACGTCCGCACCGGCCGCATGGTCGCGATGGCCAGCTACCCGACCTACGACCCGTCGATCTGGACCGGCGGCATCTCGCAGGAGAAGTACGACGCGCTGCTCGGCAAGAAGAACGGCGAGCCGCTGATCTCCCGGGTCACGCAGGGCCAGTTCGCCCCCGGCTCCACCTTCAAGATCTCCTCGGTGTCCGCCGCCGTGAAGGAGGGGGCCAGCCTGAAGGGCATCTACCCGTGCCCCGGCTCCTACAACGTCGGGAACCGGGCGTTCAGCAACGCCGGAGGCACCGGGTACGGCCCGATGACGCTGCACACCGCGCTGGTGAAGTCGTGCGACACGGTGTTCTACCGGTTCGCCTACCTGGAGTGGCAGCGCGACGGCGGCATGCACCCGAAGAAGAACGTCACCGACTCGATGGTGGACATGGCCCGCGAGTACGGCTTCGGGACCAGGACCGGCATCGACCTCCCCAGCGAGAGCAGCGGCCGCATCCCGGACCGCAAGTGGAAGAAGGACTACTGGGAGGCCACCAAGGCCGCCAACTGCAAGGGCGCCAAGGAGGGGTACCCGCAGGTCGCGAAGACCGACCCGGCGCGCGCCGCCTACCTGAAGGCGGTCGCGACGGAGAACTGCACCGAGGGGTACGTGTGGCGCCCCGGTGACGCGGCGAACTTCTCGGTCGGGCAGGGCAACGTCCTGGTGACGCCGCTGCAGCTGGTCCGCGCGTACGCGGCGGTCGCCAACGGCGGCAAGCTCGTCGTGCCGCGGCTCGGGGTCGCGGTCGTGCGGCCGGACGGCACGGTCGTCCGCCGGATCGAGGCCCCGGAGCCGAAGAAGCTGCCGGTCGACCCGAAGGTGCTGAAGTACATCCGCGACGCCCTCGCCGACGTGACGAAGGACGGCACCGCGGCGGGCGCGTTCAACGGGTTCGACTTCAAGCGCGTCGACGTGGGCGGCAAGACCGGTACCGCGGAGGTCTACGGCAAGCAGGACTCCTCCTGGTTCGCCTCGTTCGGCCCGGTGAAGGACCCGCGCTTCGCGGTCGTCGCGATGGTCTCGCAGGGTGGCTTCGGCGCCTCGACGTCGGCCCCGGCCGTCCGCGAGATCTGGGAGGCCATGTACGGGACGAAGGACAAGAAGCCGCTGCTCAAGGACGGCAAGCTCCCGTCCGAGCTGCCGAAGACGCCGAACACGGGAGCCGCCCCGTGATCACCGGTTCCGGCGTCGGGAGCGTCGAGGCGTACGCCGCGCGGCGGACGTGGCAGACCCGCCTGGCCGGGCTGCGCCGCCTCGACTGGCCGCTGTTCCTCGCCGTGCTGGCCCTGTCGCTGGTCGGCGCGCTGCTGGTGCGCTCGGCGACGTTCCACCTGCTCACCGAGCAGGGCAAGGACCCCGAGAGCTTCCTCAAGCGGCACGTGCTGAACCTGATCATCGGGTTCGTGCTCGGCGGCGTCGTCACCGTCCTCGACTACCGGCTCCTGCGCGCCTACGTCCCCATCCTGTACGGGGTCGCGTGCGTCGGGCTGCTCGTCGTGCTGACCCCGCTCGGCTCGACGATCAACGGGTCGCACTCGTGGATCGTGCTCGGCGGCGGGTTCCAGGTGCAGCCGTCGGAGTTCGCGAAGGTCGGGCTCGTGGTGCTGCTCGCGATGATCCTCGGCGAGCCGCGCGACGGCGAGATCGGGCCGGGCCGCCGGGACGTGCTGCTCGCGCTCGCCCTCGCCGGGCTGCCCGGCGTGCTGATCATGCTCCAGCCGGACCTCGGCACCACGCTGGTGTTCATCGCGGTCGTACTCGGCATGCTGGCGATCTCCGGGGCGCAGAAGCGCTGGCTGTTCGGGCTCGTCGGCGGCGGGGCCGCCGCGGCCGCCGCCGTGTTCTTCTTCGGCCTGCTGCAGGACTACCAGATCGCCCGGTTCACCGCGTTCCTCAACCCCGAGGCCGACCCGCGCGGCGCCGGCTACAACGCCCAGCAGGCCCGGATCGCGATCGGGTCGGGCGGCGCGTTCGGCAAGGGCCTGTTCCAGGGCGAGCAGACCGGCGGCCACTTCGTCCCCGAGCAGCAGACCGACTTCATCTTCACGGTCGCGGGGGAGGAGCTCGGCTTCGTCGGCGCCGCGATCATCGTCGCGCTGCTCGGCGTGGTGCTGTGGCGCGGGCTGCGCATCGCCACCCAGGCCGCCGACCTGTTCGGCACGCTCGTCGCGACGGGCGTCGTGTGCTGGCTCGGGTTCCAGGCGTTCGAGAACATCGGGATGACGATCGGGATCATGCCGATCACCGGGCTGCCGCTGCCGTTCGTGTCCTACGGCGGGTCCGCCACCTTCGCCAACATGATCGCCTTCGGTCTGCTGCAGGCCGTCCACGTGCGCCGCAGGGCGTTCGACTAGCCTCGGTCAGCAGGGCGTTCGGCTGATCGCCGGCGCGTTCGATTAGGGCGCCGCCAACGCGTAGGCTGGACGCTCATCCCCACGTCCCCAGCACGGAGGATTCCGTCATGCCGGTCGAGTCGCTCTTCCCGCGCCTGGAGCCGCTGCTCCCGAGCGTGCAGAAGCCGATTCAGTACGTTGGCGGCGAGCTGAACTCCCAGCTCAAGGACTGGGACGAGGCGGACGTCCGCTGGGCGCTGATGTACCCCGACGCCTACGAGGTCGGCCAGCCGAACCAGGGCGTCCAGATCCTTTACGAGATCCTGAACGAGCGCGACGGCGTCCTCGCGGAGCGGACCTACTCGGTCTGGCCCGACATGGAGGCCGTCATGCGCGAGCACGGCATCCCGCAGTTCACGGTCGACGCGCACCGCCCGGTCGCCGCGTTCGACGTGCTCGGCGTGTCGTTCTCCACCGAGCTCGGCTACACCAACCTGCTCACGGCGCTCGACCTCGCGGGCATCCCGCTGGAGGCCGCCGACCGCGCCGACGGCCACCCGATCGTGATCGCGGGCGGGCACGCGGCGTTCAACCCCGAGCCGATCGCCGACTTCGTCGACGCCGCCGTGCTCGGCGACGGCGAGGAGATCGCGCTCGGCATCACCGAGATCATCCGCGAGTGGAAGGCCGAGGGCGCCCCCGGCGGCCGGGACGAGCTGCTCATGCGGCTCGCCGCGACCGGCGGCGTGTACGTGCCCCGCTTCTACGACGTGACGTACCTGCCCGACGGCCGCATCCAGCGGGTCGCGCCGAACCGCCCGGGCGTCCCGTGGCGGATCGAGAAGCACACCGTCATGGACCTCGACCAGTGGCCCTACCCGAAGAAGCCGCTCGTCCCGCTCGCCGAGACCGTGCACGAGCGGTTCAGCGTGGAGATCTTCCGCGGCTGCACCCGCGGCTGCCGGTTCTGCCAGGCCGGGATGATCACCCGCCCGGTGCGGGAGCGGTCGATCACCACGATCGGCGACATGGTGGAGCAGGGCCTGAAGGAGTCCGGCTTCCAGGAGGTCGGGCTGCTCAGCCTGTCCAGTGCCGACCACAGCGAGATCGGCGACGTCGCCAAGGGCCTCGCCGACCGCTACGAGGGCACCAACACCTCCCTGTCGCTGCCGTCCACCCGGGTGGACGCCTTCAACATCACGCTCGCCAACGAGTTCTCCCGAGGCGGCCGCCGCTCCGGCCTGACGTTCGCGCCGGAGGGCGGCTCCGAGCGGATGCGCAAGGTGATCAACAAGATGGTCACCGAGGACGACCTGATCCGCACCGTCAGCACCGCCTACGAGAACGGCTGGCGGCAGGTGAAGCTGTACTTCATGTGCGGTCTGCCCACCGAGGAGGACGAGGACGTCCTCGCGATCGCCGGCATGGCCAAGCGGGTCATCCAGGCCGGGCGGGAGGCCACCGGCCGCAAGGACATCCGCTGCACCGTGTCCATCGGCGGGTTCGTGCCCAAGCCGCACACCCCGTTCCAGTGGGCCGCGCAGTGCGACCACGAGACCGTCGACCGGCGCCTGCACGCCCTCAAGGACGCCCTGCGCGGCGACAAGGAGTACGGCCGCGCCATCGGCCTGCGCTACCACGACGGGCGGCCGTCCATCATCGAGGGCCTGCTGTCGCGCGGCGACCGGCGGGTCGGCAAGGTCATCCGCGCCGTCTGGGAGGACGGCGGCCGCTTCGACGGCTGGAGCGAGCACTTCTCCTACGAGCGCTGGACGTCCTGCGCCGAGGAGGCGTTCGCCGGCGAGCCCGTCGACCTCGCCTGGTACACCGTCCGGGAGCGCGACGAGGTCGAGGTCCTGCCCTGGGACCACCTCGACGCCGGGCTCGACCGCGAGTGGCTCTGGCAGGACTGGCAGGACGCCGTCGACGAGACCGAGGTCGAGGACTGCCGCTGGACGCCCTGCTACGACTGCGGCGTGTGCCCCACGATGGGCACCGAGATCCAGATCGGCCCCACCGGCAAGAAGCTGCTCCCGCTCTCCGTGGTCTGAGGGGTCCCGTGCGGCGACCCGCGCGGGAGTCCGGGTGTCCGGAAGCGGTTGCGGGATCGGCCTGAGCAGCGGCGGTCCGGGCCTCGCGGCACCCGCGCTTGGCCGAACGATGCTCGGGGACCCGTACTCTATAGGGAGACCTAGTTTTTCGACTCGACACGAGTAGGAAGGACCAGAACCCTGGCACCCATGCCGGAGGGTCCGGCGCCGGCCCCCGTGACCCAGCGACTGCGCGTCCGCTACGCCAAGCGGGGCAGGCTGCGGTTCACGAGCCACCGCGACATTTCCCGGGCCGTGGAACGCGCCGTCAGGCGCGCCGGGATCCCTGTCGCGTTCAGCGGCGGATTCACCCCCCACCCGAAGATCTCGTACGCGGGTGCGGCGGCGACAGGGGTGGCCAGTGAGGCCGAATACCTCGAGATCGGGCTCACCGAGACCCGCGATCCTGCGCGGGTCCGGGCCGATCTGGACGCGGCCCTGCCCCCCGGGCTCGACATCGTCGATGTCGTGCCGGTCCGGGCGGGCCGCGGCGACGCACCGGTCAAGCCGGGCGCGTTCGCCGATCGGCTCCAGGCGTCCGAATGGCGGATCAGGCTGGACGGCGTGCCCGAGGGCGACGCCGCCGCCGCCGTGGCCGCCTTCATGGCCGCCCCGGTCATCGAGGTGGAACGCCTCACCAAGAAGGGACGGCGCCGTTTCGACGTGCGCGCCGCCGTGTCCGCGTGTGAGCTGGACCGGCGCGCCGCGGAGGCGGCGGATGCCCCTTGTGCGATACTTCGAATGGTTGTTCGGCATTCCACACCGGCCGTACGACCCGACGACATCCTCACCGGACTGCGCCAGGTCGCCGACCTCGCGCCGCCGTCACCGCCGCTGGTGACCAGGCTGGCGCAGGGGCCCCTCGACGCGGACACCGGTGGCCTCGCGGATCCCCTGGATCCCGACCGGGAGACCGGCCAGCCGTCCGGCGACGACGCCGAGACGGCCCGCGGCCCTGTGCGGCCGCAGCCCGGGGACGCCGCGAGCGAGGATGCCGTCAGCGCCTGACCGGGGGACCGAAGCCGTGGGAGCACGGAACCGGTTCCGCAGGGTACGGCTGGCGCGCCCCCGACGACTTCGTCGTCGCGGCCGGACCACCGTCCGGCCATGACGACGCCGATGACTGACGAGGTGCTCCCGCGCGGCGCACCGCACCGATCCGCCCCCGGGCGGGACGGGCGGACGCGCCCGGGAGCCTGACGGGAGATTGCCCGGATGCTTGAGAACGAAGTCGATTCGGCCGCGGCCGACGGCACCGAAGAAGAGACGACCGAGACCGCGAGCGGCGCGAACGGGAGTGCGGCGGAGCAGGGCACGGGCGTGACCTCGCGCCCGCGCCGGGCGAGCCGGCCCGCCGGCCCGCCGCCCGAGGTGGACGACGCCCCCGCGGAGCCCCCCGCCGCCGAGGCCGACGAAGCCGAGACCGAGGAGGCCGAAGAGGCCGAGGCGGAGGAGGCCGAAGCGGAGGAGGCCAAGACGGCGGAGGCCGAGGCGGCGGAGACCGAGGCGGCGGAGACCGAAGCCGGGGCCGAGGTCGCGGAGCCCGCGGCCGAGGAGGCCGCGCCCGAGCCCGAAGCCGCGCCTGAGCCCGAGACCGCGGCTGAGCCCGAGACCGCGGCTGAGCCCGAGACCGTGGAGCCGGCCGCCGAGGAGGCGCCCGAGCCGCCGAAGCGGGCCACCCGCACCCGTACCCGCGCCCGCGGCGCCAAGGCCGCCGCCGAGACGCCCGCGCCCGTCCCCATGACCGGTGCCGAGACCTCCCCCGAGACCTCCCCCGAGCCCGAGGCGGACGCCGAGGAGGCCCCCGCCCCCCGCACGCGCACCCGCGCC
>NZ_JBFARO010000189.1:0-11669 GCF_040677125.1 Actinomadura sp. NPDC049382 | reverse complement strand
CCGCCGCGATCAACTTCAACACCGTCTGGTCGGCGATCTTCGAGCCGGTGCCGACGTTCGCGTTCCTGGAGAAGTTCGGCCGGCAGGGCTGGTACCCCCGGTTCGCCAGGTCGATCAGCTGCCGGACGGCCTGCTCCGGGTCGTCCACGTCCGTCAGCACCTGGAAGATCGTCTCCGCCGTGACGACGCCCGACAGGCCGTCCGAGCACAGCAGGTACCGGTCGCCGACCACGGCCTCGCGCAGCGACAGGTCCGGATCGACCTCGCCGCGGCCGTCCAGCGCGCGCAGCAGCAGCGACCGCTGCGGGTGCGACGCCGCCTCGTCCGGGCTGATGCGGCCCTCGTCCACCAGCGACTGGACGAGCGTGTGGTCGTGCGTGATCTGGAACAGGCTGCCGTCGCGCAGCAGGTAGGCGCGGGAGTCCCCGATGTGCACCAGCGCGACCTGGTTGCCCGCCCACAGCATCGCCGTCAGCGTCGTCCCCATGCCCTGGAGGGCCGGGTCCGACTCGACGATGCGGTGCAGGTTGTCGTTCGCGGTCTTGACCGTGTGCTCGAGCGCGGCCAGCAGCTCCGTCGCCGGCAGGTTCTTGTCGAGCGCGCGCAGCGCCTCGATCGCCGCGGCGCTCGCGATCTCGCCGCCGACGTGCCCGCCCATGCCGTCGGCCACCGCCAGCAGGTGCGCGCCCGCGTACGCCGAGTCCTCGTTGCCCTCGCGCAGCATGCCGACGTCGGAGCGCGCGGCGTAGCGGATTCCCAGGGTCATTTGCGCAGCTCGATCACGGTCTTGCCGATACGGACCGGGACGCCGGGCGGCACCGGCATCGGCCGGCTCACCTTCGTGCGTCCGAGATACGTCCCATTGGTCGAGCCGAGATCTTCCACGATCCACTGACCGTCCTGCGCGAAAAGTCGGGCATGCCGGCTCGAAGCGTAGTCGTCGGTCACGACCAGAGTGGAGTCATTCGCCCGGCCGATGGTGATGGGCACCCCGGTGAGGTCGATGACCGTGCCGGCCCGCTCCCCCTGGACGACCACCAGCTTCGTCGGGGCGCCGTGCTGGGCGCTGCGCTGCTGCCGCGGCGGCTTCGGCGGCCGGGCGGACCTCGGGGGCTGGGACGGGCGCGCGGCCGCCTTCGACGCGGCCTTCGAGCCGAACAGGTCGGCCCTGATCACACCGACGGCCGCGATGACGAACAGCCACAGCACCGCGAGGAACGCCAGCTTGATCAGCGTGAGGGTGAATGGGGACATCGGAGTCGGGGTTACTCCCTATCGCGGCGGAACACAAGGGTTGTCCGGCCCATCGTCACCCGGGAGCCGTCCACCAGCGTGACCCGCCGGATCGGCTGCCCGTTCACGAACGAGCCGTTGGTCGACCCTAGATCCACGAGAGCGATTTCGGGACCTTCTACGCGGATCTCGGCATGGTGCCGGGACACGCCCGGATCGACGAGTCGCAGGTCGCAGTCCGTACCGCGACCCAGCAGAGTGACAGGCGTATTGATCTCATAGGTGCGCTGCGTCGTGTCCGAGCCCTCCACGGCCGTCGTCACCAGCAGCCGCGGATGCCCCCCGAAGACACCGCCCCGGCCGCCCTGCGGCACATCGCTCACCGGCCGGCGGATCTCCCCGCCCTCCACCGTCGAGCCCCGGATCACCCCCGACCGGATCCGGAACATTCCCGTGGCGAGATCGCCCGCATTCTCGAACCGCACCCGCACCGGCCCCACGAAGGAGTACCCCTGCTCCTTCGCGTACTCGCGCGCGAGGTTCGCCAGCTCCTGGCTCAGGCTGTCGGCGTACACCTGCAGCCGCTGCCCGTCCTGCTGAGAGATCTCCACGACGAAGTCGTTCGGCACGAGGGTGCGGCCCTGCGCCACGATCGCAGCCCTGTCGTCCATCTCGCGCTGCACAGCACTGGCCACCTCGACCGGCTGCAGCTCCGACTTGAACGCACGGGCGAAGGCCCCTTCGACCATGCCCTCCAGCCGTCGCTCGAAGCGCTGAATGACGCCCACGGGCACCTCCCTTCCCCACTGGTAGACGATCGTATCGGTGCGAAGGTTCGCTAGGAGTATCTGGATACCTAACCACTGCCCGGCACGTGCTAGCCTTTTCGAGCACCCGGAAACGGGACGGCACCCATGGGCGGGTGGCGGAACGGCAGACGCGCACGGTTCAGGTCCGTGTGTCCGAAAGGATGTGAGGGTTCAAATCCCTCCTCGCCCACTCGGGGGTACAGACGAAAGTCGTAGCCCCACAGTGACGAAACGACCCCGGAGCAGGCAAGCTCCGGGGTCTTCGTCGTTACGGAGGCCTGTCTCCTGTGACCGCAGGGACCGAAGGGGCGGACGCGCAGCAGAGCACCCCGGCCCTCGGGTCCGGTTTGTGGTGGTGTGCCGACGTCGTGGGCGCCGACGGCTCAGGCTGCCGGCGGGGTGATGTGCCCGGTGGGCGTCCAGCTGCCGCGTGGCTTGCGTGTCTTGTGCCGAGCGCGGCGGTGGGGTTTCCCGTCGGGGCCGGGGAGCGTGGCGAGCCAGGCGTTGATCTTGCGTTCGTTGGCATGTGCCAGTTGGAAGGCCAGCAGGAGGGTTTGGGCGGCGATACCGCGGATACGGCGGTTGCCGCCGTGCTCGATGCCTTCGTAGGCGTCGGCCTTGGCATAGCCGTTCATGCCTTCGACTGTGTTGCGGAGCCGCCCGTAGATGTCTTGCCATTCCGGGCTGCCGTAGGGACGTGGCTGCCAGTGCTTGGCGCCGTCCTCGATGTTGACGCTGATGCTGGTCTGCTCGCAGATCTTGGGCGGGCCAACGGGGCTGGGGAAGGGGTCGACCTCGCGCAGGCTGGGGTTGGTGCCGAGGCTGTCTTGCTTGAGCGGGCATTGGACACGGCCGGCTGTTGCGGGGCACATGTACCGCTGTCGGCCGTTGTCGATGGGCTTGCCCTTGGGGGCCAGGGCGAACTGGGCCCGTGCGTCGATACGGGCACGCCAGGTTTCCTGGTCGATCGCTTTGGGGTCGTCGGGGTTGCGGCGGTGGTCGATGGTGGCGTCGACGAGGTTGGTGGGCATCGAGGGGCAGTACCAGGTTCCTTCGATCTGGTTGGCGCCGTGGATGCTGTCGATCTTTCCGAGTTGGTCGATGCGGTAGTCGTAGGTGGGGCGGTAGCCGAGCTTGCGCAGAGGGACCTGCCAGTCCTCGGGCTTGGAGTTGTTGTAGGCGGCGTCGGCGGCGAGGTCTCCAGCGGGGTGCCCGCGGCGCCGGATGTCTTCGAGAACCGCGATGCCGTTGGGACCGGGACTGTGCCCGGGTTTATCGAGGATGAAGCCCACGGTGAGTGCGGGAAGCACTTCGGGGTCACCGCATCCGCCTGGCATGGGTCGCGGGTCACGGTGGGGATTGCGAGCGACGGCCAAAGTGGCGTCGTAACCCCACAGTGTTTTGCTCGTGGTCCGGCGGCGGCCGCGCGGTCGCGGCGCCGATGGCGTCAGGTCGGGGTCGCGGTGGTCGCCCTCACGGACGTAGTAGCCGGCGTCGGGGTCGGTGGAGGTGTAGTCCCTCTTGGCCGACACACCGCGGGCGAAGGTTTCGATCGGGGTCGCGTCCACGCCGACCGATCCGTCCCACAGAGTCGTCAGGTGCTGCTCGACGGAGGCCAGCGAAGCCTGCACGACGCGGTTGCTGATGCGGGTGAGAGCCTCCCGGTGCTCCTGCAACAGTTCGGGGTCGGCGCCGGCGAAGTAGGCCTTGACCTGGTTGAGAGTCAGGCGTTTGTTCTTGGGCAGTGGAGAGGGGTCCAGAGCTCTGACGATGGCACCGAACAGGCGACGGACAACCGCGTAGGCGGCCTCGAAGCCGGTGATGTTGTCGGGCCGCTCGGGCACTTTGAAGCGGTGTCGCCAGTCCTCTGGGATCGCCCAGTGCAGGATGTCGGTGACCTGGTTGAAGAACACGGCACCGTTGCCGTTGCGGCGCGAGCACAGCGTCATGCCGACCAGCAGGCCCTGAACGGTGCAGAGCCGGGGCCGCCCGGTCGTCTTGGCGATCATGGCTTGGAGTTCGTCGGCGATGCCGCACTTCTCGACGAACTCGGCAGCGCGGCGGACCCGCAGGTCGCTGAATTGGACGCGGTCTTCCCGGATGATTCCCCACCCGTGGTCTCGTGCGGGGTGCGCGGCATCGCCCAGTTCGTCGGGTCCGCTGCCCATGGGGCTGGGTGTGGGGCCGGTGGTGTCGGTCACTGTTACGGCTCCAGGCCCCGTAGTTGCCGCTCCGCCTCGGCAGGGTCGGTGCGGGCGGTGAAAGGCAGCAACGCGGACAGCATCTCCAGAGAGCCGCCGGCGGCACTGGCGATGACATCGAATCTGACCCGGCTGTCGATCAGGTCGACCAGCCAGGTGGCGCGCAGCCGGACGGGCTTGACCGGCGGCGCGTCGGGGGCTTTGCGGGCGCGGGACACAAGACTGCTGACCAGGCTGGTCTTGCGGTGCTCCACGGTCGGCAGGAACAGCCAGGTCGGCTGCCCCGACAGGTCGGCAGCCAGCTCGGCGAGCGGGGCCTCCCACGCTCGGCGGCACTTCACGTCCCGCTGGTGGAGTCCGCGGACCCGCACGGTGACGCCGCCGTTGCTCATCACGTGTACGTCGTGCGCCCGCACTCGGCAGATCTCCGCTGCCTCTAGGCCGCAGCCCAGCCCGAGGCAGAGCAGGACCTTGCAGGCTGCCTCACGACGTCTGGTGGGCTGATTGTGCGCCCAATACCACAGCTCCTTCTGCTCGACCGTCGTGTAGGGCCGGTAAAGGTTGGAATCCGAGAGCTTGATCAGTCTGCCGTGGCCATCACCGATGGTGCCGACGCGCAACTGCATCAGCCGCCGCCGGTAGCTGTCGCGGGTCGATGTGGTGGCACCGGGCAGGCCGTAGCGGATGAAGCGCTCGATCGTCTCGATCGACAGCCACTCGGCGGGGTTGGGCCTGGGGCGCGGGTCCGGCTGATCGGGCTGCGCGGTGTCTGGGCGCCGCATGCCGCGTTTCGCTTGGTGGGCTCTGCGGGCCTGCGTGGCCTCTTGAGCTCGTCTGGTGTTCTCCGCCTCGACGAACATTGCCACCTTGCTCAAAGCGCCCATCAGCTCCGAGACCTTCTGGGCGTTTGGCGGCTCGCATGCGGCGACCGTGGCGCCGACGAGTTTGGCGACCCGAGACCACTCGGGGTTGTGCCCCGCAGGCTTGTAGGCGTTGATCTTCTGCCGCATCAGCAGATACCAGGAGTAGACGCCCGGGGGTGGGAGCCCCTCCTCACTCACTGGCGGACCCCGATCCGGTCAAGGCACCGAAGGGAGCAGCGGCGTGGTACGTGATGACTCGCGTGCTCGGCGCCCCCGCGATTTCGTCGAGGCGGGCCGATGGCCGCACGCCGTTCTCGCCGAGCATCACGCAGCTGCGGTCGCCCAGTCGATCTCCCGGCGGCTCGCCGAGGCCATGCTGAAGCAGCGGGTGAGTGCTAACCGTCTGGCGAGCGCGAGCGGAGTGAACCGGCAGACGATCGCCAACGTACTGGCGGGGACGGTCTGGCCGGACCTCATGACGGTCGCCAATCTGGAGAAGAGCCTTGATTGGCGTCTTTGGCCGGTGCAGGGCGAGTTGCAGGCAGACGTGGGGGACCAGACCGACCCGCACGACCAGGCCTAGCAGAGCGAAGAGCATCGGGGCCTTTCCTGCCTCCTTCACGGGAGGCGGGCATGCAAAGGCCGACGGCAGGGCGAAATGCGCGAAACACGCCGCCGCACGAGTGTGCATGACGGTATGTTCGAAGGCGTGACGGTGCCGCCAGCAGATGGATGGGTTCGTCACCGGCCGTCGCCGAGTTGCGCCTCGGCGGCGGCCACTTGATTTGCGGCCGACGGGCCGCATGGTGCGGTCTACATCACCGTCTCCTGATGATTGCCGTTGGGATTGCTCGCGGGCTTGGGTACCGACGAGCCGTCGTTGAAGCGAAACCAGGCGTCGGGCGCCTTGACAAGTGCGCCCTTGCGCGCGAGCTGGTCGAGAAGGACCCGCAGGCTCTTCTGGTTCTCGATCTCCAGGGCCTCGGCGACATCCCGGACCTTCCACCAAGAGGCGGGATCCTGGCCGAGCAGGTTCAGGACTTGGACCCGACGAGGTGGAAGATGTGCGCCGGCAGGCGTCTCCTTCGAGGACTTCTGCCGGCTGCCGCCCGGCTCGGTCTCGCTGCCCGGCTCGGTCTCGCCGGCTGGCTCACTGCCGTTTGCTATTCCTTCATCTCCGACCGGCTGGGCCGACTGCAGGTGATCGTCATCAGGACCCGGATCCTGGCTGGAGCCCGGGTTGGAGGCCAGGGTTGGGGCCCAGGCGGGTTCGCCACCGAAGACTTGCATCCAGTTCTGCTGAGTCTCCACGAGCCGCTTGACGAACTTGATCTTCTTCTTGATCTCGGCCAGCCGTTGCTCAGTCTCGGCCTCCTCGGCCTGAAGGTCGATCAGGGCCTGTACTGGGTCGGCTGCCACCGCCTGGAAACCCCACTGGCTCATGGGGCAGAAACCTACCGTTTCCAGTGATCTCCAGGTGGGAAATTCGGCCGAGATGTCCCACAGAAGCGCCGCAAAGTATAACGACGCAGGTCACGGCCTGGTTTGCCTGTGTCGCGCCGTCCTTCGGGTCGATCCTCGCTGTCATCTGGTTACCTCCTCCGCGGTGCGGACATAGCGCCCGAAATTTTCGCGTGTGTCGTCGGCGGGCGACATCTTGGGTCTGTTTTGTTCCGGGATGGTGCATAATGTGATGAAAGTTCTGTGTGGACGGGTATCCGATACACGCACACCCTTGTCGGCGATGGAGGGAAACTTCTGTCGGGCCCGTGAGGCTGTCATGGCACATCTCGCAGCAGGCGGGCCGCCTCCGAGATCTCCACGGCACCGATGTGCGGCATGAGGCGGGACAGTCCGTGCAGGGTTTCCAGTCCCGCTGCGGCGACGATGACCTTGAGTGGCAGCCTGGCCTCGACCAACGACGCCAGCCAGGTGGCGCGGAGTCTGCTCGTCCTGAGCGCCGGAGTGCCCGCGGAGGGCTGGGCGCGGGACACGAAGTTGGTGACCAGATTGCCGCCCCGCCTGACGGCACGGGGTCGGAACAGGAAGCAGTCCGCGGTGTCCCCGCGGGTGGCCAGGCCGGCCAGGATCGACTCCCAGGGGCGCCGGCACACCACCAGACGGGAGCGCCTGCCGCGCACCGCGACCACCGTCGGCTGGTCGTGTCCGCCGTCGGCCGTTCCGCGGACGCTCACATCGCCCGCCCGCAATGGGATGATCTCACTGGATCCCAGGCCACACCCGAGCCCGAGACTGATCAGGGCCGCCAGACCGTCGCGGAGTTCGTCAGTGGGTTGGCCGCACGCCCAGGTCCACAAGGAGACCTGCTCAGCGCGGGTATAAGGGCAGGACGCCACGGACCCTGAGAGGCGCGCCGGGGCGCCCGTGGCGCAAACGCCTCCGAAGAGCGCCTCACGCAACCGCAGCAGCTTCGAGCGGTAGTTTGCCCGGGATGCCTCACCCAGGTGCGCGCATCCCACCAGGATGAAACGCTCAATGTACTCGCGGGTGAGCCACAAGTCGGCTCTTATCGGCTGCCCCTCGGCGTCGGCGAACAGCGCCAGTTGGGACAACACCACCATCAATTCGCCCGCAGAGTAGCGAGTGAACGGCAACGCGGTCGCCACGGCCAGGCGCACTTCACCGGCAACCCGCCGCCAGCCCGGCGGGTTCTCGGCGGGCGTGTAAGAAGCGACCACGGTCTCCGGTCCGCCGACCTGCTCTGTCACCATCTGCCCCCTTGCCGCTGAGACCCAGGAACCGGCGATGATCAGCGTTGCCTGACCGGCTGCCTGCTAATCCAATTGCAGGAAGGTATTGCGGGCTCTTTGTCGAACCGGCCGGAGGAGGTTCATTCGACTACGCCCTCACCAGGATGGTTCGATGCTTTTGCTGGTTATCGGAGTAATCGGAGGTATGGGGTTGTTATTTGTCGGCATGAAATGCGCGCGGATATGGCATGGTGTGTCGCCTTGCGGTGCCGGCGGGTACCCCAGGTGCGCGTCGCGGCGCCGAACCGCTTTCGCGCACCTCGCCCACCCCCACGCGGATTTCGCCGAGGGCGGGACGGCTGGATGCGTCGTTGCCCCCTGCGCCCGGTATCTCTTGAGTCAGCTCCATCTTCCCGGGGTACGCGGGTGCGGGCAGGCAAGGTCGGATGCTGCGGGGCTTCGCTTCCGCGCCGAGAGCGCCTCGGGAACGCAGGCCTCGGCCGTTCGGCTCACGTGCCCGTGATGTCCACGGTTTCGGGCCCGTCGGCAAATGTGAGCACGACACTGCTGTGCCATGCGGGGAGAGGCTGCATCCCTCACGCGGCCCGGGGGCGGAGCCGAGCCGGTGCCGGCGGCCGCCGTGGAGGGTACGTCGTCCAAGGCGTACGCGAGGTCGGGGACGGTGATGGCCGTGGGACTCACGGGGTGTGGCTCACACGCCGACCGCCGCACGGTGACCCGCTCGCAGGGGCGGAAGGCTTCCTGTCCTGACGCGCCGCTTCCTCGCCCGAGCGCTCCGGGCGCAGAAGAAAGCTAGACCCGCTGGTCCACGAGTGTGGGGCGGGTCCGCACCTAAAACATAACACGCTTGCCCCGGCGACCTGCGCAGACGACATCGGTCTCCGTCACGTGCCCGCGTGTCCCAGCCCGCCGTGCCAGAGTCCTTCAACCGCAGGCGGTTTCGCAGTCCCGGTCACTGAGCAACCCGCGAGCACCGCCCACCAACGACAGCACTCAGAACAGATCGAGCGCGTCCGGTTCGGCTGGCGCACAGCCCGGCCCCGGCCGAAGTAGGGCACGCGGTCGCCGAGATGGCTTCGACTGACTTACCGAGCCCGATGTCGTCCCCCAGCAACCCCCGCCCGACCCAACGCAAACTTGGCACCGAACACCTGGTAGCACCGCAGGGTCCGGTTCACTAACTGCCCATCGAGATCGAAGTTCTCGATCTGCTCGACGAGCGCGGGATCGACGCCCGGGATGAGGCTGCGTCGGATTGCGGTCTGCTCCTCCGCCGTTCCGTCCGAGGCGAGGAAGTCCTCCAGGGCCCTCCGAGGAGACGGTGCCATTGGTCCACCAGCCAGGAAGCGGAGACCCCTCTCTCCTGTTGCTCGCACGCCTGCTGGAATGCCTCCCGCAGTCGCCCGATCACCTCGAGCGTGTCCGGTGAGCTGGCGGACTCGCACGCCCCGCCGTAGGCCGAGCGGGCCGCGGCCCTCCTCGTGAGAGTGCTGACCGCCCAGCCGAGCCAGCTCGTCCACCGCTTGACGAACCGAGCGAGCTTCAACAGCTGCACAACGGCCGCGACGTGCGGCATGCCCAGCAGTGCTGCGAGCCCCGCCCACAGTTCGACCGAGCCGGCCAGTTGGAGATCGCCAGGGTCCAGGTGCGGGGATCGGCCGGTGGGCGTAGATCCTCGGCCCGCAGACGCTGTGCCTGGGAGATGCGTTCTCGCAACAGGGCGCGACCACGCGAGGTCACCCGACCATAGGTCGGTCATGTGCACCATCAGTTGGCAACGTTCACCCGGCGGGTCTGTGCGCCTGAAAGTCGACGGAGCTGAGCAGCCTGTGGCCCTCGCTCCACTTTAGCCGGCGCTCATGCTGCAGACGCCCGACGACGATCCCGGGGGCGATCCGCGCAAGGTCGGCAAACCTTTCGATGTTACTGAAAGGTTTCGGACGTTCACTGAGTTTCCGATACTGCTCCGCGTAAGTGGAGGGGATGAGTGTGTCGGCGGCGAATTTATTGGCTTCCTCCTCTTCGGAGGAGAAGTCGCCCTGGGCGGCCGGGTTGTCGTCAAGGAAGGTCAGTCGTTTTCCATGCAGAACGATATGCCCGACTTCATGGAAGAAGGCGAACCAGAATTGATCGATTCTCTTGAATCGGTCACTGAGTGCAAGCATGACCTTATCGGGAGTCAACCAACGGGTAGCGCCTGATAGATGTGTCTTTGGCATGGCGGGTTCGAAAACCACGGCAACACCCGCTTGTGCGCAAATTTTCGGGAGTTCGGCGAGCCAGTGCTTCGGTTCGGTCAGGGTAAGAGCGCGTAGTTGCGGGATGAGGGCCACGAGGGTCTCGCGACGGTAAGGCTCACACTCGACCTGTCGGGCGGAGCGCAGGGCGAGGCTGAGCCAGACCGCGGTAGCGTATTCGTCAGGCGTCTTTGTTGTGGACCGGCGGAAGGCAACCTTGTAGCTTCCCCAAACGTTCTCCGCCGCCTCTGGCGTGCCGACCCCCAGGAATTCTAGAAGAAGACGCAGGTTGTCGACAGTTTTGGCTCGGTTTGGAATGATGCCGCGTGCAACAAGTTCCCGCAGGGGGAATCTGTCCAGCCATGACAATTGCTGCTGCAGGATCTCGGTATCCTGCCGACGTTGTTCCTGGGTGCGCCAGTTCGCCTCCAAAGAATTCCACACATCGGCCGGGACATCCAGGACGCGCTCCAATAGGATCGCGGTCTCCGGCGTAAGGGGAGCGGTGCCCTGCGCGATCTGGTTGATGTGCTTGATAGAGATCCCTGCACGCCGCGCCAGATCGGCCTGGCTGATGCCCAGGAAATCCAGATTCTCCTTCAAAGTCTCCCCGGGCGGCTTTGCGCGCGTTACCTCGTAGGCGACAACCTGGAGATCACCCAGACCGAACAAGACCTAGCCAAGGCACGGCACGCAGCCATCCGCGACTTCGTCAAGAAGCACTGGCATCTGACCGACGATTTCCTGACCGGCAGCTACCGCCGTGACACCAAGACCAAAAAGCTCAAGGACATCGACATCTTCGTCGTCATCGACCTCGACGGTCCACAGGGCCCCTTCAGGGAGCAGGCACCGATTCAGGTGATCGACGCCTTGGAGACGCTGCTGCGCCGCAAGTGGCCTGACGCCCGCCGCGACGGCATGGCGGTCGTTATCCCCTACGGCCCCGACGACGAGGTCATGTCGATCGACGTGGTGCCGGCCTTCGCACGCCAAGGCGGCGGCTACTTCATCCCCAACCCCTCGGCTGGTAGTTGGTTGGCGACCAACCCCAAGCAGCACCATGAGCTCAGCATCGTCAAGAACGAGGAGTGCGGCGGCAAGTACGTGCCATTCGTCAAGATGATCAAGGGGATCAACCGGGAGTTGGGCGAGCCGGTGGCGCCCTCGTTCCTGCTGGAGGTCATGGCGCTGGAAATGAGCAAGCCGCCGTTCGGCCGCTACCAGGACGAGATCGTGATGTTCCTGGCCACCGCCGCCGAACGCATCTTTGACGTCTGGCCCGACCCTGCAGGCCTTGGCGGCGATGTCAACGCGGTCATGAACGCCACCCAGAAGCGGCTCGCCGCCGACGCGCTCACCCAGGCCCAAGCTATCGCCGAACGCGCGGTTGACCTGGCCGATGACGAGCAGGAGCGCGCCGCCTATGAGCAGTGGAAGAAGCTGTTCGGCGCCCGGATGACCAGGCCATGACCAGCCCGGGTACCCCGCCCCTGCCCGCCCACCACAGCGGCGGCGTGCACGGTGTGCCCACGCGGCCCATCCACGAGCGTCAACTCGAGGACGACATGCTGCGCCTGCAACGGGCGGCGTC
>NZ_JBFARO010000188.1:0-11854 GCF_040677125.1 Actinomadura sp. NPDC049382 | reverse complement strand
CCGGGCCAGTTCGACGGCGCGACGCCGGAACTCGGGCGGGTGAGGTGGTGGCACGAGACACTTCCTTCCCAAGTTGATCAAGGTCAACTCAGATGAGGTGTCCGTGGAACCGGGGGAAGCTCACATGACCGCTACTCAGCGCAGCGCGGTGCCGGGAGTCGGTGGCGCGCTGCTGTGGACGCACGCCGAGCCGATCCTCACATCGCTCCTCGCTAAGGCCACCACCGACCAGTCACCGAAGTGGCGTAAGCACTACCGGGAAAGGCTGAGCACCAGCGTATCGCCATGTCAGGACGACAGCCGCAGTCGTTAGGCTCGCCTCCGGGGATGGTTTGGCCCACGGTCGGGAGACTGCCATGGATGAGCTCGACCTCGCGATCATCGACGCATTGATCACCCGGCCGAGGGTTCGCTGGACGGACCTCGCCGCGCTGCTCGACACCTCGCCGACGACGCTGGCTCGCCGGTGGAACCGCATAGTCGACGGCGGGCTGGCGTGGGTCACGGCATGGCCGGGGCCTGCGCTGTGGCCGGACCTGGGCATGGCGGTGATCCGCGCCGAGCTCGCACCGCACGGACGCGAGGAGGTCATCGACGCGATGGTGCGCCTCCCGCATTCGCTGACGGTCCAGGAGACGACCGGCAAGTACGACCTGTTCGTGCTGGTGCTGTTTCCGGGCTGGGCGGCCCTGACTCGCTCCCTCAGCTCACTGGCCGCGCTGGACGGTATCGCGGCATCCCGCACGGAGATCTGCGGGCGCCTGTACGGCTCGATTCAGTGGCCGCTGGGCGCGCTGAGTGCCGCTCAGCGGTCCGCGTTGGCGGAGCCGAGGAAGCCTCTGCCTCTCGGTGGGGCGGTGGAGGTGGACGAGAAGGGGCGCCGGCTGTTCGTGGAGTTGTCCCGCGACGGCCGGTCGACACTGAAGACGCTGGCGGCCGCGTTCGACGCCACAGCGGAGGCGGAGAAACGCCGCCTGGACCGGCTGGTCGGAGCCCGCCTCCTCGACCTCCGGTGCGACATGGCGCGGGCCGTGGCGGGCTGGCCGGTCCTCGCCCTCGTGTGGCTGCGGGTGCCCGAGAGCTCCCTGCGGAAGGTGGCACCGAAGATCGCCGAATGGCGGTGCTGCCGGCTCGCCGTCGAGATCAGCGGCGCGTCCAACCTGTTGTTCGCACTGAGCACACATGAACGGTCCCAGGTCAGTGACCTGCTCTCGGACCTGGAGGCCCTGGATCCCGGTCTGCGAGTGAACGAAGTCCAGTACGTGACTCTTCAACGCAAGCTGTCCGGGCGTGTCCTCGACGACGAGGGGCGCGCCAGCGAGGTCATTCCGCTCGACCCCTGGTACTCCGCACAGCCCACAGGACGGGCCGACGTTACGTAATCCTGCGTTCGCCGCAGGTTGAGGCGGTGTTTCGTGCATCGGGCGGTGCCTGAGCCGGACGGTACGGCGATCCCGGGAGTGCCGGATGTGCGGCGTGGAACCTGGTCCGCATGGAGACAGTCAGCACGACCGGCCGCTGCGTCGCGGTGGTCGAAGCGGTCGCGACCTCGGAGTTCTCCGCCCGTGTGCGGCATCTGGCGTCGGCGCACCTCGGCCACTGGCAGGCCGAGCAGCGCGTGGGACGCCTGCTGTGGCGGCGCACCTACCGGCGCGTCCTGACGTACGCGGCGGGTGACGAGCGGGACCTGTGGAACGTCCTTCACCTGCACTGCCTGCCGGACTCGGCGGAGCCTGTGCCGTCGTTGCGGCACGTGTTCGACCCGGGCACGGACTGCTGCGCGGACGGCGCGAAGCGGGCGGAGACACTTTCGGGCCCCATGTTGCACGGCTCCGGCGGGCCCGCGTGCGCCGTCGGCGCGGACGCGCTGCTGGACCGGGTCACGGCCGTCGAGTACATCTTCGTGCCCGACGCGCACAGAGCGGAGTACGACACGACGATGGGCCGGCATTGCACACCGGCCATGGCGGAGATGCTGCGGCAGGGGCACGCCCTGGAATTTCTGCCGCTCTCCACCCAGGACGTCCTTTTCGCCGACCCGGATCTGCCTGCGTGGTCGGACATCCACCTCGTGGGAGTGGACGCCGCGACGCCTCCGGCGCGGTTCGAGCAACTGCTCGACCGTGCCCTCATGACGGTCGATCCGCGTTCCGGCGGCTGCGCGGAGGTGTTCGGGCGCATCGCCGAGTACCGGACGAAACCGCGCTGGGACTTCTGTAGCGAGGTTGAGGAGATCCGAGTATGACGACCAGTGGCGAGGGACGTCGCACCGACGGGTCCGGCCATGAGCAGGCCATCGCGCCCGACAGGGTGCCTCTGGCGCTCCTGCCGACACCCCTGGTGCCTTTGACCCGGCTGAGCGAACACCTGGGCGGGCCCCCGATCTGGATGAAGCGCGACGACCTGACCGGCCTTGCGCTGGGCGGGAACAAAGCGCGCAAGCTCGAATACCTCCTCGCGGAGGCGTTGCGCGCCGGTGCCGACACCCTCATCACCGCGGGCGGCCCCCAGTCGAACCACGTCGTGCAAACGGCCGCTGCTGCGGCACGGCACGGCCTGGCGTGCCACGTCGTCCTCGGCGGGAAAGAACCCGGACTGATCGAGGGCAACCTGCTGCTCGACGTACTGCACGGCGCCCACCTCCACTGGACGGACGAGGGCCCACCCTTCACCGATTCCCTAGGCGCGCTTCAGGCCGAGCTCATGGCGGCCGGCACGCGACCGCACCTGATCCCATTCGGCGGTTCCAGCGCGACCGGAGCTCTCGGGTTCGAGCGGGCCGCCGAAGAACTGGCCCTGCAGATGACGGCCGTGCGTGAGACCGGGGCGACCGTCGTGGTGGCGTCCGGCAGCGGTGGCACACAGGCAGGGCTGGTGCGGGGCGGGCGGAGCGCCTGGGCCCCGGGATCACGGACGATCGGCATCTCAGTGCTGCATCCCGCCGGCACGCTCCGGCGCATCGTCGGGCGGCTGCTGTCCGAGGCCGGCGAACCGGCTGACCTCGCGGAGGACATCGACGTCCGGGACGAGTACCTGGGAGGCGGCTACGGCGTCGTCGGCCCTCTGGAGGTGGACGCGATCCGCCTGGTGGCGCGGCTGGAGGGCGTCGTTCTGGACCCCGTCTACACCGGGCGCGCCATGGGTGGCCTGCTGGATCTCGTCAGGACCGGCCAGGTGGATTCCACCAGGCCGGTCGTCTTCTGGCACACCGGAGGCCAAGGCGGACTCTTCGGCAAGACATCCGACCTCAACGTTCATCTCCCCCTCACAGGAATGTAGTGAGAGAAATGCTTCGTCCTGCCCTTGCCTCGGACCAGATGGACCCCACGGCGGACCCCCACCTCAAAAGGGTCGTCACGGGCGCCGCGGTCGGCACCTTCGTGGAATGGTTCGACTTCGCCGTCTACGGCTATCTCGCCTACCTGATCGCCGGTCAGTTCTTCGCACAGGGCGATCGCACGGCGGAGTTGCTGGCGACGTTCGCGGTGTTCGCGATCGCGTTCTTCGCCCGGCCGCTCGGCGGCTTCTTCTTCGGCTACCTCGGTGACCGCTACGGCCGCCGGACGTCACTGGCGATCTGCGTCCTGATCATGTCGGCTTCCACGGGCGTGATCGGCCTGATGCCCTCCTTCGCGCAGATCGGGCTCTGGGCTCCGGCGCTGCTCGTCCTGCTCCGCCTCGCGCAGGGATTCTCCGCGGGCGGCGAGCAGTCCGGCGCGCAGACACTGCTCATCGAGGCGTCCCCGGACTCCCGTCGCGTCTGGTACGGCAGCACCCTGCAGATCTCACAGTTCCTGGGGCAGTTGAGCGCCGCGCTGCTGGTCACGTTCCTCGCGTGGCGCGTGTCCACCCCGGACATGGAGTCGTGGGGATGGCGTATCCCGTTCCTGGCCGCCCTCCCGCTGGGCTTGATCGGCCTTTACATCCGGATGCGGATCCAGGACGGCGAGGCGTACCGCACGGTGGCCGCCGAAGGCCGCACGGCTCGTTTCCCCGTACGGGAGGCATTCCGCAGCCACGGCGGGCGGATGGCGACCCTGTTCGGTTTCTGGATCGCCATCCAGGTCGGTTTCTACCTGGCGTTCGTGTTCATGCCCAGCTACCTGATCGAACGCGGAAACATCGGGGACGGCAAGTCGCTGCTGGTCAGCTCCCTCTCGCTGGGGTTCCTGATCGTCGGCCTGCCGTTCGCGGCGCGCGTCGCCGACCGGATCCCCCGCCGGCGGGGGCTGATGCTGCTGTGCGCCGGGCTCGCCGTCGTTCCCTGGCCCGCCATGGCGCTGGTCGGCGAGAACAACCTGGCGACGGTCATCGCCGCGCAGTTGCTCATGATGTCCCCGTTCCTCCTCGTGCCGATCGCCGGGGTGGTGACGGTGGAGTTGTTCCCGACCCGGGTGCGGTACACATGTTCGGCCGTGGCGTACGGGACCTGCACGATGCTGTTCGGCGGGACGGCCCCGTACATCGCCACCTATCTCGTGGACAAGACGGGGCTCGTCACCGCCCCGGCCATCTACCTGACGTGCGCGTCGATCGTCTCGCTGGCCGTGGTGCTGTGGGCGCTGCCGGAGACGAAGGGCACCCCCCTCGTCCGGGACCAGGACACGCGCACGACAGAGAACGGAAAGGTCTGAAATGCGGATCGCGATCGCGGGACTGGTGCACGAGACCAACACGTTCTCGCCGTTCCCCACCACCTACACCGACTTCGGAGATTTCAAGGGAGGACCGGTACTCCGCGGGGCGGACGTCCTGGCGAAGACCCCGCCGCTGTTCTCCCTCCACGGGTTCGCCGACGCCGCCCGCAAGGCGGGCGACGATCCGGTGCCCGTCTACCACTCGCTCGCCCAGTCCAGCGGACGTCTGACCCGGGGGTGCTACGAGCGCCTCCTTGAAGAACTACTCGGCGCCTTGCGGGCAGCGGGGCCGTTCGACGCCGTCTTCCTGGAACTGCACGGGGCGATGGTCGCGGAGCACATCGCCGACGCCGACGCGGAGACGGCCCGCCGCGTACGGAAACTGGTGGGCGCCGACGTCCCGATCGTCACCACGCTCGACCTGCACGGCAACACCTCGGCGGAGTTCATCGAGGCGGTGGACGGCACCGTCGGGTACCAGACCTACCCCCACACCGACATGTACGCGACGGGCGCGCGCGCTCACGGGCTGCTCCGTGCGCGCGTCGCGGCCGGCGCGCCTCTCGCACGGGGCTACGTCGCCGTGCCCTTCCTGATGCCCATCTACCTGCAGTCCACCGACACCGAACCCGGCCGGACCATCTACGACCGCCTCCGTGAACTGGAGGCGGAGTGCCCTCCCGGGACCTTCCTCACCGTGATGATGGGGTTCTCGCCGGCCGACGTGCCGCACTGCCACCCCAGCGTCTTCGGGTTCGGTCCCGAGGCCGGGCCCCTGGAGGACGCCCTGGCGGGCCTCGAACGGGTGATCCTCGAAGCGGAGCACGCGTTCCGGGTGGATCTGCCCGACAGCGTGTCGGCCGTCCAGACCGCGCTGGCGGCCGGAGACGGTGGGCGAACCGTCCTCGCCGACGTTCAGGACAACCCGGGCGGCGGGTCGCCGAGCGACTCCCCCCAGATCCTGGAGACCCTGCGGAAACTGGCGGTGCCGCGCGCCGTGGTCGGCGTCGTCTTCGACCCGCAGTCGGCGCAGGCGGCGCACGAGGCGGGCGTCGGTGCGACCCTGCGGCTGGGCATCGGCGGGAAGCACCTGCCCGGGCACGAGCCGTTCGAGGCCGAGGCAGAGGTGATGGGCCTGCACGACGGCCCGTTCCCCCTTGAGGGACCCATGCTCGCCGGCGGTGAACTCGATCTCGGGCGCATGGCGCACGTCCGGGTCGGCGGGATCTCCGTCGTCCTCAGCAGCCGCCGCTCCTGGTACATCGAGCGGGCGTGCTTCGCCGCGGTCGGCGCCGTCCCTGAGGACTACCCCCTCATAGTCGTGAAGAGCACCAACCACTACCGCGCCGACTTCGCGGGCATCGCGGACCGGGTGATCGAGTTCGCCGAACCGGCGGGCGTCCCGATGGACCCCACGAGCGTCCCCTACCGGCATCTCCGGCCCGGGACGCGACTCTACGGCCATGGACCTGTGTTCGGTGGCCGACGGTGAGCGGGGAGCGCATCCCGTCCTGGCTGGAAGAGGGGACGCCGGGCCTTTGGCTCAACCCCCGTGCGCGATCCGAGGCCGAGGACGAGTGGGAGAACGGAACCGGCTACGAGGAGGCACTGAACCGGTTCCGCAACTGGCGGGGCTCGCTAGCGGAACTGCACCCCGACTTCGCACGGACGAACGGAACGGTGGACTCCCCGCTGATTCCCGCGCGCCCGCTCCAGCCAGACCATCTCGACGGCGAAAACGGCACCCTCTGGATCAAGGGGGATCATCGCCTTCCGGTCGCCAGGTCGGTGAAAGCCCGGGGCGGCTTCCACGAGGTTCTCGAACACGCCGAGACGCTTCTCGGTGCGACGCCCACCGGTGGCGAGTCGCTACGGCGGGCGCGCCGGGCCCTCGCCCACCACCGTCTGGAGGTGGGCTCCACGGGAAACCTCGGCTTGAGCATCGGCATCATGGGGTCACTGCTGGGCTTCCAGGTGACGGTGCACATGTCACGCGAGGCCAAGGAATGGAAGAAGGAACGCCTCCGCAAGGCTGGGGCGAGGGTCGTGGACCATGACGGTGACTACGAACGCGCCGTTTCCGAAGGGCGGAAGGCAGCGTCCGGGGACGCCGACGCGCATTTCGTCGACGACCTCGATTCCAGGTCCCTGCTGTGGGGTTACAGCACGGCCGGATCACTCCTCAAGGAACAGTTGCGGCAGGCGGGAATAGTAGTCGGCGAGAGGAATCCACTGTTCGTCTACATTCCGTGCGGGGTGGGCGGCGCACCGGCGGGCCTCGCCCTCGGCCTGCGGCGCGAGTTCGGGAGCGACGTCCACTGCTTCTTCGTGGAGCCGGTCCAGTCTCCTTCCGTCCTACTCGGGTTGCTCCATGGCTCACCGCGATCGGTCTACGATCACGGATTGACCAACCGGACCGACCTCGACGGACTGGCCGTTCCCCTCGCATCCGGGATCGCGGTCGCCGCCGCAGGGCCCAGGGCCTCGGGGGTGTTCACCGTGACGGACGCGGACGCACTTCGCGCCGTCGCCCACATCCATGAGGCTGTGGGGGAACGTGTCGAGCCGTCGGCAGCTGCGGCTCTGCCCGGTCCCCGGATGCTGACCCGAACACCTGAGGGCCGCACCTACCTTGAGCGGCACGCCCTCAACGGCCGTATCGGCAACTCGACGCACATCGTGTGGGCGACCGGAGGCTCGGGAGCCCCGGAAGCCGAGTTCAACGCCTGGCTGGACGCCGCCGGAGGCGAAACGAAAACGCGGTGAGGCGCAGCACGCGCAGCAACATGTTCGCGACGGGTGAGGACCCACATCCCCGTGGGCCCTCACCCGTCTACCCGCCCTCGCCGCAGCGCGTCGGGTCCGCATCTTGCGGTGGGCAGGTCAATCTCCAAAGGCTGCCTGGTGCGCGGCGGCGCAGGTGTGCGAGAGGTCGACCGGTACCACGACGCTGCCGGTGATCGTGGTCTGCGGTGCGAATGGGATCGCCCGCACCCGGGTGGAGCGAATCTCCGCGACCTGGTCGCCTGGCAGCACGGTCCAGCTACGGGGATTGGAGCCGACCTCGACGATCGTGTCCTGGACCGTCCCGGCAACGCGGTCGACCCGAGTCTCGACCCCGGCCCTCCGCATCGCGGCTCTCAAAGCCTGCGGCAGAAACAGGCCGTGGTCCCGCGACAGGATCCGCAGTTCGCCGATGGGGAGATCGGCCAGGCCGACCGTCGAGCGACCGGCGGCGAGGTGCTGCGCGGACACGATCGCGAACAGCTGCTCTGTCCACGTCGGCAGCACCCTTAGCCCGGGCGCCGAACGCACCCCCCGAGCCAGTGCCAGATCGATCTCCCCCCGTCGCACCCTGTCCAGACGAGCCGCCAGTGGAAGGTCGACCAGCACGACGTCGACGCCGAGCGCCGAGGGGTGCTCGCGCAGCGCGTCGATCCCGCGCTCCAGGCGAGCGGTGAACCCGGCGGTGGTACCGATGCGCATGGTGCCCGCCGGCGCACCGGCGGCGGCCTGGACCCGGTCCGCGGCCGCGAGCGCATCACGCGCCGCGGCGAGCACCCGGTGCCCCGCAGCAGTGAGCCGGACCCGGCGCGGTGAACGGTCCAGCAGGCGGACTCCCAACTCCCGTTCCAGCTGAGCGATCCGCCTGCTGACCGCGGGCTGGGCGATGTGCAGCCGCTCGGCGGCCCGCCCGAAGTGCAGTTCGTCGGCGACCGCAACGAAGTAGCGCAGTGTGCGCAGTTCCACCGAGCCGCCCCCTGTTCTGCGACGATGCCTCCAGGTTATCGAGCGCGTCGGAACTGGTCCTGGTTCCCGACACGGCGTGCTGCTGGGATCGGATCATGGACATCGACCTGGGGCTGCTCGGCGCCCACCTACGCGAGCACGAAGTGAGCCCGGAGAGCGCGGTGCAGGTGGAACGGGCCGGCTACGGCACGCTGTGGCTGGACGCATCGCCACCGGCCGACCTCGCCTTCGCGGAGGAGCTGCTCGACGCCACAAGCCGGCTGGTGGTCGGCACGAGCGTGGTCAACGTGTGGACCGCCGACGCCGAGACCGTCGCCGCCTCCTACCACCGAATCGCCGCCAGGCACCCCGGCCGGTTCATGCTCGGCGTCGGGATCGGGCACCGCGAGGTCCACACCGAGTGGGCGTCGCCATATGACACCCTGGTGTCCTACCTGGACCAACTCGCGCTGGCCGGCGTCCCGGCCGAGCGGGTGGTGCTGGCCGCCCTCGGTCCGAGAATGCTGCGGCTGGCCCGCGACCGCACCGCGGGAACCATCCCCTGCCTGGTCACGCCCGAGCACACCCGGCGGGCGAGGGAGGTCCTCGGTGCGGGCAAGCTGGTGCTCCCCGGCCACTTCGCGCTGCCGGAGCCCGACGTCGAGCGCGCCCGCGCCGTCGCCCGGGCCGCGCCGCCCGGTAACGCGTTGCAGGTCACCAACTACGCGAGCAACCTCCGGCGGCTCGGCTTCACCGACGAGGACCTCTCCGGCGCCGGTAGCGACCGCCTCATCGACGCACTGGTCGCCCACGGCGGCCCGGCCGACCTCGCGCACGGCCTGACCGCGCACCTCGATGCCGGCGCGGACCAGGTTGGCGTCTACCCCCTCGGCGACGACCCCATCGCCGCCCTCCGAGCGGCCGCCGACGCCGTGCTGGCCGTCAGGCCTCAGTGACCGGACTGGAACGTTCAAATAGGCTCTTATCTTCAGGGTCAGCCAGGTTGCCCGCTGGGGAGCTGGGGCGTTTGCCAGTCACGGGCCCGGCCTCCACGTGATCATCTGTCAACGGCCAAGGAGCCATGTGGTCGCCCCAGGAGGCTGTGGGTTGAGTCTGCTGGGTGAGCGCGCTGGTGTCGATGAGCGAAGCGTGTTGTCCGGGTTCAGGGTGGGCTTGTTCGGGTGCCTTACAGCGCGGGCGGATGTGTTATTCGAACTGACGGACGCAATGTTGTGCGCGGTTACATGCCGCCTGAGCTGTGCGAATGCAATGACACGCCGAATGGCACGCGACCGCCGCGACACCTGCCTGCGACGCTGGCAGGGCTCAGGTCAGGTGGTCGTCCCCCCGCTAAAGGGACTGGCCCAGCTCAGGATGCTCGCCCACGTGACGGTGAGCGGCGCCTCGTCCTGCGCGAGTGTCCCGTTCACGTCCGGCATCTTGGGGCCGGCCAAGGATCAGCTTGGCGCCTTCACAGAACTGATCCGGGTCGGGCCGCGAGCTGCGCTGCGGTAGCGGTCGGCGGGCGGCCCTTCAACCGCCGATGCCGCCAGTCCGCGGCGTGTATCGCGGTGAGGCCGAGAGCCGCCCACGCCAGAAGGACCACGAGTGCCCGTGCACTGCCGGCGCCGTCGAAGAACGCGGTGCTGCGCAGCAGAGTCACCCCTGCCCCCGGGGGCAGGGCCTGGCCGATCCAGCCGACCGGCTCCGGCAGCAGTTCGGGGGCGGACGACGCGCCCGACCAGGGATTGCCGATGAAGACCATCAGCGGGGCGACGACGGCGAGGGCCTTCGGGCCGAGCAGCATCTCGGCGCCCATCTCCGCCCCGGCGATGGCCATCACGATGAGGGCGAGCACCGCCGCGTTGAGGTACCAGTCCCCGCCGAGCACGCCGAGCCATCCCTGGATGATCCCTGTGACGACCAGCGCGGCCAGCACCGCCCCGCCGAAGAGACCGAGGGACCGTCCCCATGCCGAGCGTGTGACCAGGTAGACGATCACACCGGTCAGGACGCTGACGATGACGAGCGGCATGACCGACGAGGTCAGCACCGCGCCCCGCGGGTCCGCGGGGGACGCCGCGACCACGTCGATCGTCTGCTCGGGCCGCGCCGGGCCGTCCGCCGCCATCTTCTCGAGCATCTCGGCGACCGCCGGGCTGCCCGCCGATGCCTTGAGCAGTGTCGTGCCGCCGGGCCGGAGGACGAGCGCTCCGTACACCTCCCGATCCTCGATCGCCGACCGGGCCGCCGCGAGATCAGGGTAGGCGCGCACGTCGAACATGCCTTCGGCGCTGAGCCGCTCGCTCAGTTGCGCGACGGCGGCCGGTGGTCCGGCGACGCCGATCGGGACGTCGCGCGGCGCGGTGCGCGCCGCACCCCAGGAGAAGGCCCAGACCGGCAACGCCACGAGTATCGCGATCGCCACCGGGGCGAGCAGTCTGATCCGGATCCCGGACGGGCCGGAGAGGTCTGGCAGATCCATCGGACTCCTAAAACGAATGTTCGTTCGCTTGCCGCAAGTCTCCGGCCGACCCGGGAAAGTTGTCAAGAACGAACGTTCGCTCTAATCTGTCGACCATGGGTGTGGTCACCGACGAGTACCGAGACGAGCGCTGCCGGCACATCATGGCGGCGGCCAAGCGCTGCTTCGTCCGGAACGGCTTCCACGCCACGTCGGTGCAGCAGATCCTCGAGGAGGCGCAGATCTCGGCGGGCGGGCTGTACCGCTATTTCCGCAGCAAGGACGAGATCGTGCTGGCCGTCGCCGGCGAGGCGCTCGACCGGCTCAAGTCCTCGATCACCGAAACCTTCGACCCCGCCGACCCGCTCCCGCTGCCCGAACTGCTCGAGCATGCCCTCGCCACCATGGAGCGGATCGACGAGGCCGACCAGGTGGCCCTGATCGCCGTCCAGGTATGGGCCACCGCGACCTACACGCCGGAGCTGGCCACCGCCGTCAGCGAACTGATCGACACGGTGAGCGGCATGCTGGCCGGCATCGTCGCCTCGTACCAGCGGACCGGCGCACTCCCCGCCGGAACGCCCCCGGAGGAGATCGCCAAGGTCCTGGTCACCCTGCTCCCCGGGTTCGTCCTGCAACGGACCATCCTGGGCGCCCGGGCCAGCGACTTCACCCCTGGTCTCGCCGCCCTCTTCGCCTGAGCCGAAAGAACCACTCCCTTCTGCTTCGTCCAGAGGGGCCGGTTCGGTCGTCTTTGCCTGGGTGTGCCTGAGTTGCCCAGCAGGGCCGTGTGGGCGCCGGGAGGCTCACACGGCCCTGCATCGGTTTGATCCGGTCAGTCGCCGGGTGTGTCTGGGCAGGTGTGTCCGGAGGTGGAGACCCCCGCCGGGAGAGCGTCGACGGTTGCGGTCTTGGTCACGGCGACGTCGGCGGTCGTGGTTGCGGCGGGCAGGGTGTCGCCCGTCGCCGTGCCGCGCCAGCCGAGGAAGCGGTAGGTCTTGGCGTCGAAGATCAGCTCCTCGCG
>NZ_JBFARO010000187.1:0-12137 GCF_040677125.1 Actinomadura sp. NPDC049382 | reverse complement strand
AGCCCGTGTTTTTTTTAATTGTTAATAAATAAGAAACCACTCTGTTTTTTTTTGTTGTTTTCTGGGGGGGCCGGGGGGGGGGGGGCCCCGCCCCCCCCCCGCGGGCACGGACCACGCTGCCGGACGAGAGAGGAGAGGTGCATGAATTGGGCATTAACGCGTAGAAGGGCCGCCGTCGGCGCGGTGTGTTCGCTCGCCGCGACTGGGATGTTCTTGGCGGGAACCTCCTCCGCCCAAGCTCGTACGGTTCCGACGGCACCCGCCGAAACCGGCCTGCCGGACTTCGACTTCTCTGATTGCCCCTCCGTTCCGGAGGATTACGAAAGATACATTGGGACGTGCTACGACCAAGTCGTGGTCGGTGGCCGGATCCAGATCGGTCGGCTCGGTCACGAGATCACTGACCCGATCAAGTTCACCTACGCCCAGGTGACGGAATTGACGACCGGGGAGAGGCAGCTCCTGGTGGGGCCGCTGCACACGAAGAAGGTGGCGCTGCCCTCGGAGGCCATCGGCCTTCCGCCGGGCAGGACGGTCTTCGCGGCTCCCGAGTACGCGGGCGGCTTCACGATCAACTACCCGGACATGACGATCGGTCTGAAGATCCGCCTGAGCGGGGCCGGGCTCGGCGGTTCCTGCGTGATCGGCAGCGACGAGGACCCGATTCCGCTGAGCATGACGACGGGTACCACGAACCCGCCTCCGCCGAACACCCCGATCACCGGCGTCCCGTTCACGCGGGCGGGGACCGCCGGGAAGGCGACCGTCATGTCGGCGACGCACGTGGACAACGCCTTCCCCGCACCCGCCGCGCGGGGATGCGAGCAGTCCGGGACGAACATCGACGACCTCGTGAACTCGGCGGCCGGCCTGCCGTCCCCGGCAGGCACGAACACGGTCGTCCTCGACCACTACATCGCCCTGCTCGGCATCAACAACCTTCCCTGACCGGCGGCGGTCTGGGCACCGAGTATTGCGCGGCGCCCCTCCCGCCATCTGTCGAGCAGCAATTCCGGCCGTGCGTTTCTCAAGGCCCCGCCATGAGAGGTGGCGGGGCCCTGAGAACGAGTCCAGCGCCATTGACGCCGACTGCGAAAATGGGCCTGGCGCGCTCAGGTCGCACGGTGGCATTCTGGAACTCGGCACTGTCGGCTCGCACAGCGATCCACAGGTGTTCGGTGGTGAGGCGCGGACCACATGAGACCCGACGACAGCCCCGACGGATTCGCCGAGGGCGCTTATATCGCCAGGCAGACCTGGTGGGGCAATCTGCCGGTCTTGGTGGGCTGCGGCGCCGTGGACGCGTTCCTGCTCTATCAGACCATTCGTAATCCCGGGCCCGGCATCGCCCTCGGACTGACGATGTTCAGCGGAGTGACCGCGATACTCGCCGTGCTTGTCACGAGGCCGGTACGTCGCGGGGAGGTTTCGTTCGCGGTGGACGCGCGCGGCGTCTACTTCGGCTACACCGTCGAAGACGCTGAGCCGGAGCTGATCCCCTGGTCCTGGATCGACTGCATCGTGACCTTCGACCGGATCGTGCGCAGCGGCAGGCAGAGAACGCGCCATCACTACGTGGGGGTCGAGCTCAACGCCGCCGGCGTCACCGCCCGGATGAGCCGTTTGCCCAGGCCACCGGAACTGCCTCCGCCGACCGTCGCGGAGGAGCAGTTCAAGGAGGCCGTCTTCGGTCCCTGGCTGCGCCGCATGGGCGCCGAGCCGTCGCTGGCGTCGCAAAGGATCCAGGGCTGGCGGCTGGACGGGGAAAGGCTGGCCGAGGCGGTCATGCGCTACTCGCCCGATACGCCCATCGCGGAGCGGCCCACGCGCCGGGATCCCGGCATCGCGGGCGTCGCGGCCGCGGCCTGGGAGATGGGCAAGAACCTCAAACGGCTCTCTGAACAGGACGACTACAGGAACGACGACGACCGCCAGTGACGATGCCGCCGGAGCCGAAAGCCGACAACTCAACCGCGCCCAGCGGACGATGAGGAACCCGTAGGAGTGTCATGGCAACCGCAGCCTTGAGTAACCGGATTCCGTTCGAGACCAGCCGTCCATGGGTGATCGGCGCCGTCTTGCTGTGCGCGATCGGGACGCTCGGGGCGGTCGCCAACTCCGCGCGGCCCAGAGGCCACGTCGGGCGCGCGGCCGGGTTCGCGGACGTCCTGCGCATCAACCCGGGCGTGGTGCAGGCCGAGCAGGCCGCCGTGGTCGCGGTGGTGACGGTCGCCGGCTTGGCGGCGATGCGGTGGTCGCTGCGCCGGAGCTGGCCGTGGCTCCTGGTCGCGGGGGTTGTATTGATGCTCCCCACCGAGGTCGTGTACGTCGTGGCGCGGAACGACTTTTACACCGGCGCGGCCTGGTTCTACTTCGGCTCGGTCACCGCCGGGGCGCAGCTGGTGTTGTTAGGGACGCTGGCCGCCGGGCTCCGGCTCGTCCACATCGGGGCGCCCGGTGCGGGCGCGATCCTGATCGGGGCGGGAGTGGGCGCGCAGGTCTTCGGCGCGTCCACGGACATGTTGATAGCGCACATCGAGATCGCGCGGCCTGGTGGCTACCCGTGGGACTTCGCCGAAGTCGTCCAGATCCTGATCCGTCTCTTCTTCCTGGCCACGTCGATCGGTGGGGCCTTCCTGGCGCTGGGCCTGTACTACCGCTACGACGGACGTCCCGAGCTGGCCGCACCGTCCGGCGACGCCGAGCCCGCGATGGGCGTCCGGACGGCGATCGCGGGCGCGGTGGCGGTCCTCGCGTTCATCCCGGCCGCCGGCATGGAGACGGTCAAGGGCGGCTTCGCGGTCAAAGCGTGCTGGCTGCTGCTGGCCGCCGGTCTGGTGGCGGCTGCGCTGGCGGGGCTTCGCGCGGCGGTCGGCACCATCGTCGCCTCGGCCGCCGTCATCGGCTTCTCTGGCCCGGCAAGCGCGCTCATCCAAGGGCAGCATTCGGGCTTTATCAGCATGTGGTTCCTGGTGGCGCTCGGCGTGGTGGCGGGTGCCGCCGCCGCGTTCCCGCCCTGGCGCCACTGGGCCGCCCTCACCGTATGCACCTCGTGTGCCGCCGTCCTCGCCCTGACGATGGTGGTCCGCCCGGACCGCATGACGGTCGTCATGCTCCTTCTTCTCGCCGCCACCATCACGCTCGCGATCGCTTCACTCGGTGTCTGGCTGACCCAGGACGGACTTTCCCCTGCCGTCCTGGGCCCGCTGATGTTCGCGACCGTCATCGGTGCCTGCGGCCTGCTCGGCGACTGGCAGGGAACCGGCCGTCGGGGACCGAACGCGGAGCTGTTCCGCGAACCCGGCCACCTCTGGCTCTACACCGCCCTCTTGCTCCTGGCGGGCCTCGCCGTCGTCGCCCTCGACCGCTGGCGACCACGTCCCACCGAAGACTGACGCGCCTTCGCCGTCAGCGATCGCCGGTATGCGCGGAGGTGTTCGCCTTGAGCGACGTCCCGTCGTGCGTGCCGTCTCGCGGACGGGGCGGTGTCGGAGCGCCCTCGAACGCCTTGGCACGGCCGTCCTCGCGGTTCTCTGGACGTGCCGTATGCGGCACCTCGAACCACACACGCAGCCGACCGTCGTCGAGCTGCTCGAACCCCCACGACTTGGCGAGCATCGACAGGATGGGCAGGCCGCGCCCGTGCTCGCCGTGCGGATCGTCGCGGTGATGCGGGACGGTGTTGCCGCCCTCGTCCGTGACCTCGATCCGGATGTTGGCCGTGTCCACGTAGGCGTCCACCTCCACGAGGTGGCCCGTTCCGTGGACGATCGCGTTCGTCAGCGTCTCCGACAGCAGCAGGACGCTGTCATCGCAGGCGCTGTGCGTCGCGCCGAGCAGCGGTTCGAGCCGCCCGAGCAGCCACCGCCGTCCGTTGGCCACGTTCTTTCGCGCGGACGGGATGACGCACGTCCCCAAGTGCTTCATCGGGCCCGCACCGCCCACGCGACCCGGGCTGCGGCCTCGGCCACGTCCCCGGCGATGCTCCACTGGTCGCCGAAGGCGTAGAGCCATCGTCCCCGGTGGTCCACCGCCGCGACCCCGAGCCACTTGCGCGGCCAGGCCCGCTCCGGCACCCACAGCACCGCCTCACCCCGCGACGGGTGGACGAGCATGGAGGTGCACTGCTGGCGTTCTCCCAGCTTGTAACACAGATCAGCCAGGAGGCCGAACCGCACCGCGTGCGGCCGCTGATCCGCTGACATCGTCGGACGCCCCTTCTCCAGGCACGAGGACGACCACGATTCACCCAGCTTTCTTCCGTGATCACCCATACACCGTGCGTAATTTTCGCTACGGTCAGAGCATGAAGCGGACGGCCTGAGTTTGTAAACCCAAAGAAGTGAACTCGCTCAAAGAATCATGGTCCGCTCGATGGGTATATACGAAGTGGAGGTACGAACGTGGCAAGTCGGACGAGCCCCACGGTCCGTAGGCGGCGCCTCGCGTCTGAAATGCGGAGACTGCGCAGAGAGTCGGGAAAGACCCGTGAAGAGGCGGCCAGGTTCGCGGACATCGCCCCCGCCACGGTCAGCCGCATCGAGGCCGCCGTCCACGCGCCGAAGGTCGCCGACATCATGGCGCTCTGCAAGTTCTACGGCCTGGACGACGAGCGCACCGATGTCCTCGTCACCCTCGCCCGCCAGAGCCGCCAACGCGGCTGGTGGCACCAGTACTCCGGTTCGATCCCCGACTGGTTCGAGGTCTACGTCGGCCTCGAAGAAGAAGCGTCGGAGATCCTCACATACGAGTCTGAGCACGTACCGGGGCTGTTCCAAACTGATGACTACATCAGGGCACTGCTCAACGCCGGGCTCCGAACGTTGCCCGAGGAAGAGGTAAACCGTCGAGTTGATCTGCGGCTGAAAAGACAGGAACGCCTCATCGGCAAGGACGCTCCCAAGGTTTGGGCTGTCCTCAACGAAGCAGTGATCCGACGGCAGGTCGGTGGCCGGGAGACGATGCGTGATCAGCTTCAGCGGCTCTGCGAGTTGGCGAAGCTCGACCACATCAACATCGTGATCCTCCCCTTCTCGGCGGGTGCACACCCCGCCATGGAAGGCTCTTGCCACGTCTTGCGGTTCCCGGAACCCGCCGATCCCGATGTCGCATATGTCCAATATCGATTGGGAAGTATCTACCTGGAAGATCCATCGGAGGTTGAGGAGTACATCAACCTCTTCGACCACCTGCGGTCCCGCGCAGTAGGGCCAGACGAGTCTCTTCAGTTGATCGCTAAGGTGGCGAACGAAGTCTCTTAGGAAACGCTAGACAGGAGTCTGGGGTCACCATGAGGTACTCAGATGTGCGGTGGCGCAAGAGTAGTCGCAGTGGCGAGCAGGGCAACTGTGTGGAGGTCGGGGCCTGGCGCAAGAGCACGCGCAGCACTGACCAAGGGCACTGTGTTGAAGTCGGTGTCCACCCAGCGGGTACGGGCAGTGGAGGGGGCTCCGTGCGGATTAGCCCATGGAAGGCGAGCAGCCACAGCACCGGCGAAGGCGGCCAGTGTGTTGAGGTTGCATCAGACAAGACGATGGTGCTGGCCAGGGACTCCAAGGATCCGGACGGCCCGGTGCTGGGCTTTGGCGCTGACGCCTGGGCTGCGTTCCTCAACACCGTGAAGAGCGGGCGCCTCGACCTCGCCTGACGCCTCCCGCCTCCCGTCCACACGCAGCAGGTCCAAGGTCGCGCCCGAGCATGGTCCTGGACGTCAGTACGGCGTCCAGGACAGCCCTACCTGCCCACATGGGCACCGCGACTCAGCCGCACACTGTGCCGTAGAACCAGGTGGGGAGGCGCGATGGACAACAGCAACATCGTCTGGCGCAAGAGCAGCCGCAGTGGTGCCGAGGGACACTGCATCGAAGCGGCCATCTGGCGCACAAGCAGCTACAGCGCGGATGAGGGCGAATGCGTCGAGGTCGGGGCGTGGCGTACAAGTAATTACAGTGCCAATAACGGATCTTGCGTTGAGGTCGCGGCGGCGCTACAGACGGCGGTGGTGCTGGCACGGGACTCCAAGGATCCGGACGGGCCCGTGCTGGGGTTCGGGGCCGGCGCTTGGGCCGCGTTCCTCGACGCCGTCAAGAGCGGGCGCCTCGACCTCGCCTGACGCGATCGGAGTCGGCCACGAGAACGCGGCAGGACACGCGGTGGACATGCCGTTGATCACCAAGTTGCCTCGGTAGTTTCCGACGGTGGCATGCACGCAGCGGGCGCTCGGACATTCCATGTCAGCAATGCCGCTGCCGGTCTGACCGGGTACACCGCGGAGCAGACCGCTGGACCGGAACGGCGGCGCCGGTTGGAGACCGCCCTTGGTTTCCGGAGCGCCACCTCTGGGCCCGTGCCGCCACCAGGCCCATGCCTCATCAGGAGCATGGCCGTGCGAAAACGACACATCGCCAGGAGGGCATATGCGACTACCTAGATGGGCGCCTTGGGTGCAGGGCGTCCTGGCGGGGTCCCCGGCCATCACCGGTGTACAGACGTTCGCCGACGCGGGGATCACCGGCAAGCCCTGCGGGCACGTCATCACACTCCGGACCGGCGCGGCGGTCGCGATCCAGTGGGTCCGCACCAGTGCATCCGGCGGTGAGGACCAATCGCAGCCGGAGGAGCCTGTAACCGGACAGCCGCCCGCACCGGTGACCCTCCCAGAACTCCCCGCGTCCGGGCGTGTAGCACTGACGTTGGTCGAGGAGCACCTCGCCGCACTCATCGTGAACGGCGGCAGCGACGAGATCCGTGCCGTCGAGCGGACCTCTCAGCGACCGGATCAGGGCAGCGCCAAGTGCGGCGTCAACGTGCACATGCACTCCGGCGCGACCGTGTTCGCCGTGTTCCTGTACACCGCGTCCGCGGGCGCGTCCATCACGTCGGGGGGTGAGTTCCAGCAGAGAGAGCAGGTGTGAACCGCGGCCGACCGCCGGTCGTGCGGCGCGGCAACGCCGGCGGGTATGGAGCGTCGACGCCACCCACCGGGAGCCCGGCCATGTGAGGAAGCGGCCCCGCCAACTCGTCCTTGGCGGGGCCGCCGCCGTTCATGATCCCAGAGAGCGCGACGTCCGAGTACTCCGCCCGCTCCTGGCAGGAAGTTGTCTGTCGTTACGTGACGTAATGACGGAATTGTGCCTATAGATCCGACTGGGGTGAGGGGGAACACCTGCCTGGGGGTGCGGGCGGGCGGTCGCCTATCGGGTGCGGGCGCGCTTCGGATTGTCTCCGGGTGATCAATGAATGGGGTCGTTTTTGTTGCCGGGTGAGTGTTCGCGGCATTCGGGGGCTGAAGATCTTTCTGTAATGGTGTGCGGCGGGTGCGGGGTGGGTTACCTTTTAATAGGGCAATTCCTTTGACCTCGTGAAGGGGAGAGCGGATGACGAAGACCCTCGCTGGGGGAGGGGGTCGTCCTGGGGCTCTGCCGCCGCAGGTCATCGCGATTCTGAGCGCGGAGCTGCCCACGCTCGCCGGGGAGATCATCGAGGAGATCCGGCGGTCGGTCCCGGAGTACTCGCGGCAGGACGGGCCGACGACTCCGGCCGGATTCCGGGTCACCGTCGAGCAGGCCATGACCGCCTTTCTCGACCAGGTCTCCGGCGGCAGCGGCGCGCACGAGCGCCGCGACGAGCTGTGCCGGGAACTCGGCCGCGGCGTGGCCTACCAAGGGCGCACCCTCGACTCGCTCCAGGCCGCCTACCGGGTCGGCGTGCAGGTCGCGTGGCGGCGGGTCGCGGCCGTCGCGCGGGAGCGGCGGCTGCCCGCCGAGGTCATGTCCCGGCTGGCCGAGGCCCTCTTCGCCTACATCGACGAGCTGGCCTCCCTGTCGGTCGAGGGCTACCTGGAGGTCCGCTCGTCCGCCGACGAGCCGCCCGGCGACCACCGGCTGCTGCGGATGGTGCTCGGGCCGGGGGCCGCGAGCGGCGCGCTCGCCGGGGCCGCCGCCGCGTCCGGCTGGGACGTCCCCGACACCGTGACGATGGTCGCGCTGCCGGGCGGGGCCCGCTGCATCCGGGAGGCGATGGACGCCGACGTCCTGGTCAACCTCGCGGACGCCGAACCCCACCTGCTGATCCCCGGCGGATACGGGCCCGAGCGCGCGGCGATGCTGGGCCGCGCGATGCCCGAACGCCGGTTCGCGGTGGGCCTCACCGTCCCGCTGGGGGAGGCCGCCGACTCGCTGCGGTGGGCGCGGCGGGCCCTCGCCCTCGTGGACGCGGGGCTGCTGGAGGACGGCGGGCCGACGCTGTGCGAGCGGCATCTGCTGGAGCTGTGGCTGCTGTCGGACGGTCCGCTCCTCGACCAGCTCGCCCGGCGCGAATTGGCCGCGCTGTCCCATCTCCCGCGGACCCGTCGTATGCGCATGACCGAAACCCTCGGGGCGTGGCTGGAGGCACAGGGGAACGCGGTGGAGGCGGCCCGCCGGCTCCGGCTGCACCCGCAGACCGTCCGCTACCGGATGCGGCAGATCAGTGCGACGTTCGACCGGCAGCTCACCGATCCGGCGGCACGATTCGTGCTCGACGCGGTGCTGCGCGCCCACCGGCTACGGGAGCGGGGCGCCCCGTGAAATGAGCCCGTCCCAATTGGACGCTGAATGTGGCCATGAGGCCACACACTGCTGATTTTACGTTTCATTTACCTTGACGCGCCCTATTTGATCTAAGTTCAATGTGCTTCAGCTCACTGATTGCGGGGGGTGTGCAGGGGTCCCCCGCTCGGCGCGCCCTCGGTATTACGCCATACGGTCGACCGTCCGGACGGCCGGGTGCCCCCGCCCGGCGCCATGCCCCGGTCCGCGACGTCGGCGACTTGGAGGTGTGCCCATGGCACAGCAGACGTTGACGCGGGGGACGGTGAAGCGCCGGACGCGGCTGCCCCGCCGGCTCGCCCTGCTGATGCGCCCGGAACTGCCCAGCCTCGCCCAGGAGATCATCGACGAGGTCCGCCGGTCGATCCCCGAGTACGGGCGACCCCTCAAGGGCCCCTACGTGGAGGCCCTGCGGATCGGCGTGGAACGCGCGCTGACCGACTTCGTCGACCGGGTGGCCAACCCCCTCGCCCCGCGCGAGCGCCACCACGAGACCTACCGCCGCCTCGGCCGGTTCGAGGCGCAGGAGGGCCGGACGCTCGACACGCTCCAGGCCGCGCTGCGCATCGGCGCCCAGGTCGCGTGGCGGCGCATCATGAAGGTCGGGCCGCGCCGCCGGGTGTCGCCCGAGGTCATGGCCCAGCTCGCCGACGCCCTGTTCGCCTACATCGACGAACTCGCCGCGCTCGCGCTGGAGGGCTACCTGGACGCCCGCCCGGACGGCGAGGCCGAGGCGCACCGGCGGCGCTTACTGGAACTGCTGCTGCGGCCCGCCGCGTCCCCGCGCGTCCTGGCCGAGGCCGCCGAAAAGGCCGGGTGGACGATCCCGGACGAGGTGACCGTCGTCGTCGCCCCGCCCGGCGCCCGGTACGTGCGGGCCGCCCTCGACGAGGACGTCCTCGCCGACCTCACCGCCACCCAGCCGTTCCTCGTCGTCCCCGGCAAGGCGACCGGGGAGCGGCGCCGGTCCCTGCTGCGCGTCCTGCCGGACGGGCAGCTCGTCATCGGCCTCACGGTGCCGCCCGCGGGCGTCGTCGACTCGCTGCGGTGGGCGCGGTGCGCCCTCCGCCTGGTGGAGGACGGCGTCCTCGGCGACACGCCCGTCACCGACTGCGAGGAGCACCTCATCACCCTGTGGCTGCTGTCCGACCAGGCGCTCATCGACCAGCTCGCGGCCCGGCACCTCGGCGACATGGACGACCTCACCTGCCGGCAGCGCGAACGCCTGCTCGAGACGCTGCGCGCCTGGCTGACGACCCGCGGCAGCGCCAACGACATCGCGGCGGAACTCGGCATCCACCCGCAGACCGTCCGCTACCGGATGCGGCAGGTCGAGAGCACCCTCGGCGACCGGCTCACCGACTCCGACGCGCGCTTCGCGATCGAGGCGGTGCTGCGCGCCATGCGGCTGCGCGAGCGCGCCGGCGCGGCGGCGGGAGCGGCCTCCCGGCGGGACGGCGACGCCCCGCGGAAACCCTCACCCGATGATAATCGGTCATTTACGGATCGGCGGAATATGAGCAACTGAAACGGACCTTGACGTGCGGGGTTGATGGACCGAATCGGCGCATGCTTCCATCCAATTCAGCGCAATTTCGGTGGGATGGTCGCGACGCGGTGGAGGTGCGTTCGGGGTGCGTTCACGATCGGCAGTCTCGGTCCTGGCCGGACTCGGCGCGGTGACGCTCATCGGCACGGTGGGCGTCCACCCCGTGTACGCGGACGAGACCCCGTCGCCCGAGACGACGGTGACCGACACGCCGTCCGACCCGCCCCCGGCGACGGAGACCCCGACCGACCCGCCGACGTCCGATCCGCCGACCGATCCGCCGACGTCCGACCCGCCCACGGATCCGCCGACGTCGGACCCGCCGACCGATCCGCCCACGGACCCGCCGACGTCGAACCCGCCGACCGACCCGCCCACGGACCCGCCGACGAGCCCGCCCCCGACCACGACGCCGACGAACCCGCCGACGACGCCGCCGCCCGGACCGGGCAAGCCGAAGACGCCGGTGCTGTCGCTCGGGCTGACGGTGTCGCAGGCGACGATGAAGCCCGGCGGCTCGATCACCGCGACCGTGCGGATCTCGTCGGCGTACGCGACCGCGACCGGTGTCGCGCTGCGGATGTCGGCCTCGGGCGCGTCGGTCAGCCCCGGCGCGCAGTCGCTCGGCAGCGTCGGCTCCGGCGGGGCCTCAGCGATCGCGACCGTGCGGGCGCCGTCCTCGGCCAAGCCCGGCGTCATCACGCTGCGCGCGTCGGTGTCGGCGGCCAAGGCGCGGACCGTGTCGCGAACCTACAAGCTGGTCATCACCTCGGCGTCCGGCGCGCTGCCGCCCGGGATCAGCGCGGGGACGCTGCCGCCCGGCGTGCCGCCGCTGACGCCGTCCGGGTTCAACCCGCTCGCCGGGATGAAGGGGCCGCAGGTGGCGCTGCCGCCGATCGTGCCCGCCAACGCGCCGCAGATCGCGCCGGCGTCCGGGCCGCTCGTCCCGGTGTCGAACCTGCGCACGATCCCCACCGAGCCGTTCACCTACGAGGAACTGGCCGCGCTCCAGGCGGGCTTCCTCGCCGCGCTCGGCGCCGGGGTGACGCTGCTGCTGATGCGGCTGCGGCTGATCCGCCGCAGCGACGCCCGCGCCCAGCGGGTGATGCGCCGCCGGCTCCGCGCCGCCCGCAGGCACCTCGCGGGCAAGCGGCCCACCGCGGCGCGGCTGCGCACGCTGCCGCCGCAGCCCGCCCGCGCGCGGCCGGTCCGCCCGCTCCAGCCGGTCCCGCCGATCCGGCTGTCGGTCGGGCAGGTCCGTGTCGTCCGCCCCTGACCGCGGCGGCCTCCGGGACGCCGCCCCCGAACGTTCCGGCGGGCCGCCGCTCCAGGGTCAGGCGTGGGAGCAGTCCCACCTCGCCGTCGCGGCCGTGGCGCTGCTGTGCGCGGCGTGGGCGGCGTCGGCCGTCCTCGTCATCGGGGTCCTCGCCAGCACCGGCTCCCGCGTCTGGCTGCTGCGGGTACTGGACGGCCTCGTGCCCGGCCCGGCTGGTCCGCCGGCGGCCGGGCCGGACATCGGCACGGGCATGGCCCTGTGCGCGCTCCTCCTCGCCGCGGGCGCGCTCCTCACCCACACCGCGCCGGAACTGCTCACCGGGTCGCGGACGGCGCGGCTGACCGTCTGGGCCGCCGTGCCGCTCCTCGCCGCCGAGCCGATGCGCCGCGCCGCCATGGCGCTCCCGGAGCCGGGAGCGGACGTCACCGTCGCCGCCTGCACCCTCGCGGTCTGCGCCGCCGCGCTGGGCGCGGCGCTGCTCCTCGCGCTGCCCGCCGCCGGGTTCCGGCCCCGGGTCAGCGCGCGAGCCGGATCAGGATCCGGCACACCTCGTCGATGATCTCCGCGGCCTCGGTCTCGTTCTCGGCCGTGGCGATCTCCCGTCCGGCCTCGCCGATGACGGTGGTCAGCCCATCCGAACCTCGACACCGCGCTCGCGCAGCACACGGTCGGCCGTACGCGACAGCCGCTCGTCCAGCTCGGGCAGCACACGGTCGGCCACGTC
>NZ_JBFARO010000186.1:0-12155 GCF_040677125.1 Actinomadura sp. NPDC049382 | reverse complement strand
GATCGCGAAGAGATGTGGCGGCATATCGAGGAGCAGCGTTCGGCGGTTGCGGACGCCCTGACGGACCTTCGGCCGGACGAGTGGGAGCAGCCGTCTCCAGCGTGAACGCCAGGTCGCCGCGGCCGGTGAGGCGGGAGCGGAGGCTGTCTCCGGCCAGCCGTGTCAGCCGGGGCCGGACGGGCAGCGCGACGCCCTCCAGCGGCGGCGATCCGCGGCCCTCGCCGAGACGGCAGACCATGTCCTCGCCGTCCGCCCGGACGCGCAGCCACGCGTCCCAGACGGGGTCGACGAACCCGAGCGGCCTGATCTCGGCGGCCGGGTCGAACTCCGCCCGCCAGGCCAGGCGGTCGCCCTCGTGCCGGACGGCGGCGCGGACCCGCGCCCGGCGGGCCCTCCGGCGCCGGTCGCGGAACTCCAGCGTCCCGGCCAGCTCGGCGTCCAGCGGGATCCGGCGCAGCGGGTTCGGCACATGCCCGGCGAGCAGGGCGCGGCCGCCGCGCGTCTCCAGCCGCGTCACGGTCCCGGCCGGGCACAGCTCCTTCAGGGGCCGGACGTGGAAGCCGAGGCCGGTGACGTCCAGGATCCGGCGGCCGAGCCCCCCGCGGGGCCCGCCCTCGCCCCAGAAGACCCGCCCGTCCCGCTCCACCAGCCGGGCGCGGAGCACGGGCCGGCGCGGGGGCCGGTACTCGGCGGCGGCCAGCGCCCCGGCGTGGTCGCCCTCGCGGATCAGGTACGCGGCGATCGCGGGCAGCGGGTTGGCCAGCTCGAACACGCGCGGGTCCAGCTCGGCCAGGTAGCCGGCCGCGAGCTCCAGGAACCGGTCCCGGTGGGCGGGGTCGCGGCCGCGCAGTTCCCGCAGGTAGAGCAGCAGGTCGTGGTTGACGAACTTCACGTCCTTGGCGCGCCGCAGATCGTGCGCGCCGCGCAGTGCGAACAGCATGTCGATGCGCCGGTGGATCTCCAGCCGGTCGGCGAAGTTGGCCGGCTCGGACCGCCGGTTGGAGATCGACGGCGCCCCCGTCCGCCGCCGGACGAGCCAGCGGTAGACGCGTTGCGGGATCAGCGCGGTCCGCTCCGCCGCCAGGTAGGCCTCGGCGGTGAACAGCAGGTCCTCGTAGTGCAGCCGCTCGACGAACCGCAGCCCCTGCTCCTCCAGGAACCCGCGCCGGTACGCCTTGTTGGTGGAGAGGGTGTCGTAGAGGAGACCGGGGTTCTCGCGCAGCGACCCGTAGACGGCGCTGCGCTCGTACAGCCAGGGGTACCAGGGGCGGACGCGCCCCTTCGCGCCCTCCGGCATGTCCAGGAAGACCCGCTCGCACAGCCCGGAGACCAGGTCGGCGCCGGTGTCCTCGGCGGTGGCGAGCAGGTTGAGGCAGGCGTGCCGGTCCAGCAGGTCGTCGCTGTCGAGGAACATCACGTACCGGCCGGACGAGGCCTCGACGCCCGCGTTGCGGGGCCGGCCGCAGCCGCCGGAGTTCACCGGCAGGTGCACCGCCCGGACCCGGCCGGGCCGCGCGGCGGCGAGCCGATCGGCGACCTCCCCGGTGCCGTCGGTGCTGGCGTCGTCGACGATCACGGTCTCGACGCCGCCCAGGGACTGCTCCAGCGTCGAGGCGACCGCATGGGGAAGCCGCCGGGCGTCGTTGTAGGCGATCACCACCACGCTGACATCCGGGCGCACCCCCTCGGCCTCCCCTCACCGGTCCCGCCGCGCACCGGACCGGCCGCCGGGGCCGGAGACCGGTCGGACGCGTTGCCAGGGATTCCTTTCCAGGAACGCCCCAGTGAGGTCCAAGGAGCATCAAAGGCTGTCAATGCTTCCCATTACTCGCCTTCAACGGCGACTTAGGACACACCTCCAGGAACGCCCGAAGGCGCCCGGCCGGAGCCGGGCGCCTTCGATGCGTGCGCTGGGGGGAGGAGCGTCAGGACGCGTACTCCGGGTAGCCGTAGCCGACGACCTCGGACTTGTCGCGGACCTTCTTCTCCACCTTGTCGTTGCTGTTGCCCTCGACCGTGCTGATCTTGCCGTTGCCGTTGTCCTTCACGACGAGGCCGACGTGGTCGATGTCGCCGATGCTGCCCTTCGAGCCGTCCTTCCAGTCGAAGAACACCACGGCGCCGGGCTTGGGCTTGTCGCCCCAGCGGTCGGCCTTCTTGAACCACGTGGCGTGCTGGACGGTGTAGGCGTCCCAGCCCATGTTCTTCACGCCGGTGTGGGCCCCGACCCAGGACACGAACATGTCGCACCACTGGGCGCCGTTGTAGGCCTTGACCGAGAAGCCGCCGTCGCGCTGGGCGGTGGCCTTGGCGTGCGGGGTCGAGACGTACCACTTGTGGAACTTGGTCTGGCCGCCCTTGCCCTCGCTGATGCCGACCTGCTTCTTGGCGAGCGCGATGGCCTCGGAGGCCTTGACCGGACGCGGCGCGACGCCCCAGCCGGCCTCGCGGGCCTCGGCCTGGGTCATGCCCGCGGACTGCTTCGACGTGGACTGCTTCGACGCGGTGCCCTGCTCGGCCACCACGGCCGCCTTCGCCTGGGCCGGGGTCTCGGCCGCGGCGCTGCCGCCGGCGAGGGGGTTGAGGACGGCGAGTCCGACGGCTCCGGTGAGCACGGCGCCCACGGCGACGCCGACGGCCTTGTCCTCGGGGGAGAAGCGGTTGAGCGAAAGTCGATCGAAACGACCGGTCATGCAGGGAATCTCCTATCTTCCATGACGCCTACCGGGTTAGCTGACGGATTCGGGCATGGAAGCAGCCCTACGGCGCGGCTCTGGGTCGCGCCGATTCACCCCTGGAACGTTGGGTCCCCGGCTCCGTCCGGTCGCTTCGACCGGCACGGACTCGGCCTCGCACCGCACATGCGGCGCAGACTTATCGGATGTATCTCAGTGACTGATCTCTGAGGGGTGCGCGCATCGTCTGGCGCGCATCGCGTGCGGATACCGCTCCGCGATCCTCGGCCGCCCTGGGAACGGACGACCGGCGGCAACGCATGGGGTGCGTTGCGGGATTCCGGATAGAAGGTACCAACCTCCTGAGGAAAAGCAAACCAGGCACAAATCTCTGTCTTGCCTGCTCAAAGCCCTTCCAAGGATCCTTCAACACCGTCAGGCCCCGGCATCTTCCCGATCTTTACCGAACTGGCCCTCAGCCCTTTGCCCATGGGCCTTACAAGCCAATGCCCAAAGGGTAAAGAAACCCGGGGGGTTCCGGGGCCGCATGCCCCGCCGCACCCTTCACAGGGCCTGCGGGGGCCGTTCTCGTGCGGCCTAGCTCACAGGGCCCGTCCGCCACCGGATCCGGGTGCGCTTCGTCACTCGACGCGCAGCGCGAAGAGCGTGGTGTCGTCCGCCGCCCGGTCGTGCTCCATCCGCGCCAGGACCTCGTCCAGCACCTGGTCGGGGCGGGTCGAGGCGTCCCGCAGGATGCCGGTGAGGCGCTCGATGCGCTCGTCCAGGTCCGCGTCCCTGCGCTCCACCAGGCCGTCCGTGTAGAGGAACAGCATGTCCCCGGGGTCGAGCTCGGTGGTGATCGTCGTGTACTGCCAGCCCGGCATCGCGCCGAGCATCGGGTCGCGGACCACCTCCAGCGGCGCCGCCCAGCCATCCCGGACCAGGATCGGCGGCGGATGGCCCGCGCACGTCCACTCCAGCACCCGGCGGGCCGGGTCGAAATGCCCGACGATCGCCGTGCCCGTCGCCGGCGGGTCCATGTTGCCCACCAGCTCGTTCAGCCAGCCCACCAGCCGCCCCGCCGGCTCGCCCGTGCACGCGAGGCCCAGCAGCCCGTTCCTCGTGCGCGCCATCGCGGCCGCCGCCGGCAGCCCGTGCCCGGCCGCGTCGCCGATCGCGAACACGGCCCGCCCGTCCGGCAGCACCCGCGTCGCGAACCAGTCCCCGCCGATGCGGGCGGTGCTCTCCGCCGCCAGGCTGCGCAGCGCCACCGTCAGGCCCGGCAGCTCCTCGATCTCGTCCTCGTCCGGCAGGATCGCGCGGCGCAGCGTCACCGCGACCCGCCGCTCCTGCGCCGTCCGCGCCTGCTGCTTCAGCATCTGCCGCCGGGTCTCGGCCAGCGCCCGCTCCACCCCGCGCCGCCGGGTGATGTCCTGCGAGACGATGTTGATCGAGATCGGCAGCCCGGACTCGCCCAGCACCGGCTCGGCGAACAGCCACAGGTGCCGCGGCGTCCCGTCCGGCGCGATCACCCGGTGCTCGGCCTCCACCGGCTCCTTGCGGGAGAACATCGTCTGGATGGCCTCCTCCATCAGCGGGAGGTCGTCCTCCGCCACGACCTTCGGCAGGTCGTGCGGCATCGGCGGCACCTCCTCGGGGTCGAGGCCGTAGTTCGCCAGCATCTGCGGCGTCCAGTCCGCCTCCCCGGTCGCGAGGTCCCACTCCCCGAAGCCGATCAGCGCCAGCCGCTCCACCCGCTCCATCCGCCGCGCGACACGGTCCTCGGCGAAGTGGTACCGCCACGTGACGCAGACCCCGGTCGACACCCGGACGCACCGCACGCTCATCCGGGACGAGCGGGACAGCCCCCGCTGCGCCGTGGTGTAGGAGAACGAGTCGCGCTCCAGCCGCGTCCCCGACTCCCAGACCTCCACGTACTCCTCGAACAGCCCGCTGAGGACCGCCCCCGGATCCGTGCGCAGCAGCCGGAGCCCCGTCAGCTCCTCCCTGCCGCGCCCGAACATGTCCTTGGCGACGCCGTTGAGGTCGGCGTACAGGAAGTCCGCCACGGCGCCGTCGGGGCCGACGACCGGCACCAGGTGGGCGCAGGAGTCGAGCGTCCCGTCCAGCAGCGCCCGCGCCACGGGGTCGTCCCCCACCTCGGCGAGGATCTCCGCGTCCCCCGCCGTGTCCTCCGCCGTCACCCGGCGCAGGACCTCCTCCGCCTCCGACAGCACCGCCTGGCGCTCCGCCGCGCCGCCCTCGGCCCGCGGCGCCCGCCGCCCCGCGAGCACCGCCCCGACCGGCCCGCCGCCGCTGTCCTTGACCAGCAGGGACGCCGCCTCCGCCAGGTCCATCTCCAGGTCGCGCGCAAGCCAGATCAGATGCTGCAGAGCCTCCCCCGGCGGGACGCCGAGCCGCCGGGCCAGCACGACCCGCGCCTCGGCCAGCACCGCGCGGTCGTGCGCGGCCCCTCGAAGGTCCTCCAGGTCCGCAACGTGCACCCCGGGCTGGGTGCCTTCCGCTTCCGCCAACCCTGTCCCCCGTTCGGCGTCACCTGCCCCTGGGAGAAAAAAGCTACATACGCCAGCGAAGGACTATTCGCCCACAACCTGGTAAACAGCCCAGATCTTTGCCCGGGTTTTCCGTTCCCGCCCGAACCCGACCACTTCCGATGACCCGCCCCGCACGGAACCCTTCCCCACCCTGTGACGCCCGTCACGCTCGCAGGACGTCCCTGGTCAACGCCGTGATCCCCCGCGACGCCTCCCGGTACGACGTACCCGCCGGCCACAGCGTCAGCACCACCACGATCTTGTCCCCGACCACCCCGGTCGTGTGCAGCACGGGCCTCCCGAGCCCGAGATCAGGCCGCACCAGGGCCGGCCGTGCCCCCACCTCGAACCCCGACCACCCCTGCTTGACGGCGGCTCCGTCCGCCACCCGCGGAATCCCGAACGTCTGATCGAACCCGTCCGTCCCCCGCGGCGTCGCCCGCCGCAACTGCTCCAGAACGAAACCGTCCACATGCCGGTACATCGTCACGACATCCCGAGCGCTCAGCGCCGCATACCCCCAGAACCCGGGCTTCTCCGCGGGCGGCGGCGCCGTCTCCTGCAACCCCAGCCGCCGCGCCATCCGCTCGACGATCTCCCCCTGCCCGCCCCGCCCCCAGAACTCCGTGGCCGCCCCATCGTCACTGGACCGCAGCATCACCTCCAGCAACGCCCGATCCGCCGCCGAAACCCGATGCCGCTCCAGATAGTCCAACGCGATGAGGATCTTCACCACGGAAGCCGCCCGGAACACCCGCCGCGACTCCCGTTCCACGACCACCCGCCCGGCCCGGACATCGAAGACCACATAGGAAGCCCGAACACCCTCAGGCACCCGAGGCACGGCCTTCTCCGGCCCCGCGGTCGCCGTCGTCACCTCGGGCTCAGGACTCCCGCTCACCGGCCGAGCCCCTCCCCCGCACCCGCACAGCATCCCCGCGCACAACACCCCGCCGACCACGGCCCGCACAGACACCATCCGCCCCGCCCGACGATCGACGGGGCCCGCAATCCCGGTACGCACGACCCCGCGGACTGCGCTACAGTAAACACGCCCGCCCAGAGCGGGCACCGGGACGTAGCGCAGTTTGGCAGCGCACTTGACTGGGGGTCAAGGGGTCGTGGGTTCAAATCCCGCCGTCCCGACAGAGAAGTACCAGCTCAGAGGGGCTTCGGAGATCACTCCGGAGCCCTTTTCCGATCTTGAAAGTCGATGGGGAGCCACAAGGGGAGCCACCACCGGCCGACCTACGCCGACTCGCCCGTGCCGAACACCGAGTCGGCGACCCGCGCGCCCCTGCTGATCACCGGCCCCAGCTGATGCCGGTACACCTGCCCGGTGACCGCCGGGGAGGAGTGCCCGCACAGATCGGCGATCGCCTCGATGGGCACCCCGCCGTCACTCATGATCGAGACGAACGAGTGACGCAGCTCGCGCGGAGACCAGAACTCCCCGCTCCCCGCCTTCTTGGTGACGAGCCGGAACGCCCGCCGCACTTCGCCGCTGGCCGATCTTGATACTGCGCAGACGCCCCGTCCGCAGCAGCATGTAGACCCTGTCGCGGCCGACCTGCAGAATCTCGGCGACCTGCTCGACCGTGTACACGCCTCCACACACCCCCTGTTCCATCGAGGACTCCTCGGCCACTGCCTCGTGCGGTCTCGTCCCTCCGAACCCGGGACGCGCGACTGGCACGGTCAGATGGTCGATTCCCTCCGGCCGTGTCACGGCTCGTAGCGGATCGCCTGGACGACGGCGTCGTCCACGACGCAGTACACCGTGCCGTCCATCGCGGTGTAGTACTGCACGCTGCCCACCGTGCGGAGGACGTCTTCGAACTCGAAGCGGTGGCGCAGGCGGCCTGTCGGCAGATCAAAGACCGACAGGCCGTCGACGGCGCCGTAGTACACCAGCGATCCCGAGATCAGGGGCCGTTCACCCAGTCCCTGGCCCACTCCGCGCTCCCAGCGGGGCGCGCCGGTGGCGGCGTCGAGGGCGACGATCCGGCCCTCGTTGTCGGTGGCCACCGCGAACCCTCCGCCCACCTCGGGGACCAGGAAGCCACGCGACCCGCCGCTTCCCGCGGTGCCCGCGACGGGGCGCTGCCACCGCCGGCGTCCGGACGCCGGGTCGAGGGCGTAGAGGGTGCCGTCCTGGCCGCCGACGAACACGGTGCCGCCGGCGGCCCCCACCGGGGCTTCCCTCCCATGCTGGGACGCCGCGGCGCCGCCAAGGGGGACGCTCCACCGCTTCCGGCCGGTGGCCGCCTCCAGGCCGAGGACGGAGCCGTCCTCGGCGACGACCACCACCACGTCGCCCGCCACCAGCGGCGTCGTGGCGGCGCCGGCACCCGTCCGCACCTGCCAGCGCGCGTTGCCGGTGGCGATGTCGATCCCGTAGACGAAGCCCTTCTCCGAGCTGAAGCAGCACAGGCCGCCCGCGAGCGCCGCCTGTGTCCGGAGCAGGCCGTCCACGCGGTACTGCCAGCGCGGCCGGCCGCTCGCGGCGTCGTACCCGTACAGCCCGTACTCCCCGGTGCCGCTGCTTCCGGTGAGGCAGACGACTCCGGACCCGGCGACCAGGACGGGCGCGAGACCGAAGCTCTTCAGCGACTGGGTCCAGAGGACCTTGCCGGTCGCCTCCTCGAACCCGACCACGACCTCGCGGCCCGCGGAGTCGTAGAGGAAGGCCCTGCCGCCGAGCAGGGCCGGCGATGAGTCGCGGGCCGCCGTGAAGTCCGCCTGCCACCTCTGCCGCCCGGTCCGGGCGTCGAGCGCGAACGTGCGGCCGTCCAGCCTCGTGGAGCCGAACACGTACACGGTCCCGTGCGACGCCACGAGCCGCGTCCTGACGTACATGTCGTCGGGCAGCTCGAACGTCCAGCGGACCGGGGAGTCGCCCCGCCGCAGGAGGAAGGCGCCGGCCGAGCCCGCGGCCAGGGCCGCCAGGACGCCGCCCGCACCGAGGGCCAGGAAGGCGCGGCGGCCCGAGCCGCGGGGGACGGCGGTCTCGCCTCGCCGGGCGACGTCGTGCGCGATGGGCGGCGGAAGCCAATGTGTGCCTCGCGCGGCGGCGGCCGGGTCGGCGGACAACTGCGCCAGCAGCGAGTCGGCGCCGGGCCTGCGGGCGGGATCCTTGTCCATGCAGGCCGCGATCAGCGCGCGCAGGCCGGGATCGGGGACGCCCTCCAGATGGGGCGGCAGGTGCATGACGCGGTACACCATCTCGTGGACGGCGCCCCGCCCGAACGGGCCGGCTCCGGTGGCGGCGTAGGTCAGGACGGCGCCGAACGAGAACACGTCCGACGGCGGGCCGGCCGCACCGCCGGACGCCTGCTCGGGGGACATGTAGGCGGGGGTGCCGAGGGCGGCGCCGGTCCGGGTGAGCGCGGTGGCCTCGCTCGGGCGGGCGATGCCGAAGTCGATGACGCGCGGTCCTTCGGGCGTGAGCATCACGTTGGACGGTTTGAGGTCGCGGTGCACGACTCCGGCGCGGTGGATCGACACCAGCGCCTCGGCGAGCCCGGCGCCGAGCGCGCGGACCGCGGGGGGAGGCAGCGGCCCGTGCGCGGCGACGGCGTCCTCCAGGGACATGCCGTGCAGGAACGCCGTGGCCAGCCACGGCGGCGAGGCGTCGGGGTCGGCGTCCACCACCGGGGCGGTGTAGACGCCGCCGACGGCGCGGGCCGCCGTGATCTCGCGCCGGAACCGCGCCCGGAAGTCGGCGTCCTCCGCCAGGGCCGGGTGAATGATCTTGATGGCGACCGTCCGGCCGCCGGGTGAGCGGCCGGCGAAGACCTGCCCCATGCCGCCCTCGCCCAGCCTGGACACAACGCGGTAGGGCCCCACCTGCCGCGGGATTCCCGGACGTGTCGCGGACATCGGCTCCCCGTCTTTCACCCGGTCGCGGTGCCCGATCCACCGCGCGCGTCGAGAGCGTACAGGTAGCCGTCCTTGCAGCCGGTGTAGACGACACCGTCCGCAACGGCCGGGCCGGACTCGATGCCCCCGGCGGTCCAGAAGCGCCACACCTTGCGGCCGGTGCCGGCCTCGATCGCGTACACGCCTCCGTTGGAATAGATCCCGCTGGGGACGTACAGGGTGCCGCCGGTCAGGACGGGGTTCGCGTGGATCTCCCCCTCCACCTGGACCTGCCAGCGCATCGTCCCCGTGGCGGGCTCCAGAGCGGAGACCTTCCCGCCGTAGTCGCACACGTACACCAGGCGGTCCGTCACCACCGGCCGGGACGTGGCGGTCTCCCCCATGTCGAACGTCCAGCGCGGCTTGCCGGTACGGGCGTCGACCGCGTGGACCTTCTCCCCCTGGAAATCGGCGAAGCAGACCATGCCGTTCGCCGCCGTGGCGTCCTGGACGCCGTTGGGGGACTGGTACGTCCACCGGGTCCGTCCAGTGGAAGCGTCGTAGGCAGCGAGGCTCTTACCGCTGGGAACGTAGACCATGCCGCCGGCGACGGCGGGGGTACGGGCGGCGCCGCCGCGCTGCCATCGGACCGCGCCCCCGGACGCGTCGAGCGCCTGGAGGGCGTCGCCGCCGCAGAAGACGAGCCCCCGGTCGACCATGGGGTCCGCCTGGGTGTTCCCGACCGTCCGCCGCCATTTCAGCTTGCCCGTACGGGCGTTGACCGCGTGCAGGACTCCGTCCTGGGAAAGGGCGTAGACGAGGCCCGACGCGACGGCGGGACCGGTGACGATCCGCTGCGCGGTCCGGTATCGCCACCGCGGTGCGCCGGTCTTCGCGTCGAATGCCAGCAGGCCCCGCTTCTCACTGCCCACGAAGACCTGTCCGCCGGCCACCACCGGGGTGGAGATGAGGTATTCGTCGCCGGAGAAGCGTTTCCACAGCACCTTGCCGTCTCGCATGGGCGGGGGCACCGGTGCGGAGGACGTGGTGGGCGGCACGGCCGGCGTCCGCCCACCGGGCCCGTCCGAAGAAGAGGCCCGCAGTGCGCGGACCAGCGCCACGGCTCCCCCGGTGCCCAGCACGACGCCCGCGGCCGCTCCGCCGAGGAGCAGGAGCCGCCGCCGTTCCGGAGCCCCGGCCCGCCGGGGCTCGGTCAGCGGGACGTCCGGCACGTCCGTGCCCGCCTGGAGGATTCGAGCGGCGATGGCGTCCGGCAGCCAGCCGACGCCGTGCAGGTCGGTGCTCTGCGGCACGAGGGGGGCGAGCCGGTGAAGCAGCCGGTCCGGGGGCGGCCTCCTGTTCGGGTCTGAGCCCAGGCATGCCTCGACGACCGCGCGCAGGCCCGGATCCGTGACGGCGTCGAGCCGCGGCCGCTCGTGCACGGCGCGGTAGATCAACACGTGGGGCGGCCCCTGCCCGTAGGGGCCGGAGCCCGTCGCGGCGAAGACCAGGACCGCGCCGAGGGAGAAGACGTCGGCGGCGGGCCCCGTCGGTGCCCCGCGGGCCTGCTCCGGCGCCATGAAGCCCGGGGACCCGACGGCGAAACCCGCCTGGGTGACGACGGCGCCGCCCGCGGCGTGGGCGATGCCGAAGTCGATCACCTTCGGCCCGTCGAGCCCCAGGATGACGTTGGACGGTTTGAGGTCGCGATGCACGATCCCGGCGCGGTGGATCGACACCAGCGCCTCGGCAAGCCCGGCGCCCAGCGCCGCGACGGCGGGAGCCGGCAGCGGCCCCGCCAGGTCCAGCGGCACGCCCGGCAGGTATGCGGTCGCCAGCCACGGCAGGGCGGCGTCGGGATCGGCGTCCATGACGGGCGCGGTGAAGGCGCCGCCCACGGCCCGGGCCGCATCGACCTCGCGGCGGAACCGCGCCCGGAAGCCCGGATCCTGGACCAGCCGGGGGTGGACGACCTTGACCGCCACGAGCGTCCCGCCAGGGGAACGTCCCAGGAACACCTGGCCCATGCCGCCGGTGCCGAGCCTGCCCAGCAGCCGGTGGCCGCCGACCCGTCGGGGATCACCGGACCGGAGAGGCTCCATGCCCGCCCCCGCCCTCTCTCCTGCTCCTGACCTGCGTGGACCACGCTCCCGTCCGCGCAGTGAGACGCCGGTGCGTACCGCCCCATCCGCCTGCGTCCGCCAGCGAGACCGCCACGATTCTGACAGAAGAGGACGAGATGCTCAGCGAAGTCGCCGCCACGGCGGCGCCCGACCGATCCGGGCGGCCGGCGCGGGCGCTCACTTGCACTGGGGGACGAGGCCTGCTCCACTGGCGGTCTCATGGGGACGGTCGGCGCGAATCAGCGTTCGCGTGGCCCGGGGCAGACCCGGAGGGCGATCACCGAGGCCCTCCTCGATCTTCTGCGAGAGTCCGGCAAGGTGCCGACCGCCGCCGATATGGCCCCTCGGCCCGTCCTCGCAGTTGGAGACGGTCTGCCGAGATTTCTGCCAGGAGGTGAACGGCCGTGTCCACCGCGAGACCAAGCGCAAGCCGGTCGAGTTGCTGGCCGAGGAGCGCCAGCGGCTGCACCCGTTGCCCACGGCGCCGTCCACTGCGGCATTCGGCACCACCCGCCGGGTGAACTGGGACTGCACCATCTCGGTCGAGGGAGTGCGGTACTCGGTTCCGCACCGGCCGGTCGACACCCGGGTCTGGGCTCGGTTCCATGGCGATGAGCTGAGCGTCACCTCGGTCGGCACCGCGGCAGAGGCCGCTCGCCAACCGCCGCAGGACGGCCAGAACTCGCGTTGTCGACCAGTCGCACTACCCGCCCCTCGAAGACAAGGACACCGAGCGGACACCGAAGGCCACCTCGGCGCGGGAAGCGGGTTCCCATGCTCGGCCCCGGGGCGGCATCCTGGCCGGTCGAGGCCGCCGCCGCGGGCACCCGCCGGATCACAGCCAAGAGGCCGAGGTCGCCGCCGGGCCCGGCGGTGACCGACCGGGCCCGGCGGCGCTGCGGGGCTCAGCGGGCGTAGACCTCCAGTGTCCACTTCCCCGC
>NZ_JBFARO010000185.1:0-12290 GCF_040677125.1 Actinomadura sp. NPDC049382 | reverse complement strand
CCGCCATCTGGCGCATCATCTTCTGCGCGTCGAAGAACCGGGTGACGAGGCTGTTGACCTCGCCGACGGTGACGCCCGAGCCCTTGGCGATGCGGCGCCGCGCCGCTCCGCCTCGACCTCGGCGAGCCGGGACAGCAGCGTCGACCAGACCGTGTCGAGCGCGGCCACCGACCGCGCGATCTCCTCGTACAGCGCCGTCATCCGGTCGACCGCGGCCCGCAGCGTGAGCCGCTCGCCGGACGGGACGGCCAGCAGCGTCCGCCGCTCCAGCGGGACCTCGCGGACCGGCAACTCCACCGACGCGCCGGTGAGCAGACGGGTCAGCTCCGCGAGCTGCGCCTGCCCCGGCCGCCCGTGGCGGGCCCTCAGCTCCTCGGCCGCGTCGACGGCGCGCCCGTACAGGTCGAACAGCGTCCACAGGGACGCCGCGCGGGACTGGACGTCCGCCTGCACGCGCCGCGTCTCCCCGGTCAGGGCGGCGCCCTCCAGCAGCTGGTACCCCTGGTGGGCCTCCAGTTCGAGCAGCGCCGCGCCGATCCGCTCGCGCTCGTCCCGGAGCCGTGCCAGCGTCCGGTCGACCTCCTCGCGGCTCAGTGGGGGGCCGGTCACGCGCGCGTCACTCAACGCCGCTCCGCGGTTGAACCATGTTCGCCCCCGATTCCCCCGAATAGAGCACGTTGTGGAGCCTCAGTTTTCCGCATGCACGGCCGCCTTCTCAACCGGGCGGCGATCTTCGCTGCCGGTGCGTCACGCGACGCGATCCGGCCGTGCCCGAAGGCTCCACAATGTCAGTGTTCGAACGTATGATCGAACCATGGTGAACGTTGCGACGCACCCCCAGACCGCGCCCACCGCGCCGGCCCCGCTCACCGCGGCCGAGATCGCCGCCCTCGCGCTGTCCCTCGCGCACCTCGGCACCGGCCCGCAGGCCACGACCGCGCGCCGGGCCCTGCACACCCTCCTCGACGCCACCCCCCACGACGACGTCGTCACCACCACCCTCGCCACCCTCACCGCGCCCCTGGACGCCTCCACCTCCGACCGTGCCCGGGTGATCGCCGCCGCCGTCACCGACCACCGCGTCGTCCGGCTCTGCTACGGCGACGCGGGCGCCAACGTCACGATCCGCGAGGTCGAGCCCGTCACCTGCCTGGTCCACCGCGACCACTGGTACCTCGTCGGCTGGTGCCGGATGCGGCGCGGCGTCCGCGCCTTCCGCTTCGACCGGATCCTCGCCGTCGAGTCCACCGGCCTGCGCGCCCGCCCCCGCCGGGCCGACCGCTACCTGCCCTTCCAGCGCAGGGCGTCCTGACCCCCGGGCGGCGGGTCCGCGACCTCCCCCTGCTGCGCACCCGCCGCCCGGTTCCCGCCCCGGTCAGACGGCCACGGTGCGGTCAGACGGTCACGGTGCGGTCCGCGGCGGCCGCCACCACGGCGGGGACGTCGTGGGTGCGGGTGTGGACGTCGCGCTGGAAGCGGGCGCCGTTGCCGCGTTCCAGCAGGCTGGGCAGCAGCCGGGTGACGGCGCCGAGGTCGCCGGCGCGGTCCAGGGCCGGGGCCACGTGGTCGAGCAGGGCGTCCACGACGGCGGTGGCGGGGGCCGCGCGGCCGGTGCACGGGTGGACGAGGTCGGCCCGCAGGCCCGACCGCCCGGCCCGCCACATCGCGAGGCGCATCAGGTCGGCCCGCACCGGGGCGGGCGGCTCGCCGCGGCGCCAGGCGCGGGCGGCGGTGTCGACCAGCGCCCGGACGAACGCGGCGATCAGCACGGCGTCGTCGGCGTCCAGGCACACGTCCGGCACCCGGACCTCCACGGTCGGGTAGTGCCGCGACAGCCGGGCGTCGAAGTAGACCATGCCCTCGTCGACGAGGGCGCCGGTGGCGAGCAGAGCGTCCACCGTGGCCCGGTACGCGGCGGCGGAGCCGAACAGCTCGGTGGGGCCGCTGGACGGCCACCGGCTCCACACCTGGTGCCGCCAGCTGTCGTAGCCGGTGTCGGTGCCCTGCCAGAACGGCGAGTTGCCGCTGAGCGCGAGCAGCGGGGGCAGCCACGGCCGGATCCGGTCCAGGACGGCGACGCCCTCCTCCGGGGAGTCGATGCCGACGTGCACGTGGCAGCCGCAGGTGAGCTGCTCGCCCGCGGCGGGCCCGTAGGCGTCCAGCATCCGCAGGTAGCGGTGCGACGGGGTGGGCGACGGCCGGACGCTGACCGGCGACGTGGCGAGGGCGGCGACGGCGACGCCGACCCCGGCCGCCGACTTGGCCGCCGCGAGCCGCGCCGTCCGCACGTGCTCGGACAGCTCGCCGAGCGAGGTGCAGACCGGCGTGGCGGTCTCCAGCTGCTCGCGCTGCAGCTCGGTCTCCAGCGACTTCGACCGCCGCCCGCCGGTGAGGAACAGCTCGTCGTGCCGCCGGGCGTAGCGGATGACGGAACCGGAGGCTGCCTGCGGCGCACCGCTCGCCGGGTCGACGAGGAGCAGCTCCTCCTCCACCCCGAACGTGCGCGGACCCGTGTGCACTGTCACCAGGATGTCCTTCCCGGGAGTGCAGGGTTGTACGTCCCCGGAGGCAATCCTCCTGGTCGGAGGTCCGTGCCTACAATGCGCCCCGCACTTGACCTGACGCTTGGTCGAAAGTTGGTGGTATGTCCTATCTCGTCGGCCAGTGGGGCCTCGGCGCCGTCGGCACGCGGACGCTCCGGGCCCTGATCGAGCACCCCGACCTCGAACTCGCCGGCGTCGTGTCGGACGATCCCCGCCATACCGGGATGGATGCCGCCGAACTGGCCGGAACTGGACGCTCCCTGGGGGTGCCGGTCACCGCCGACCCTGCCGGGCTCCTCGACCGCCGGCCCCGGGTCGTGTGCTTCACCGGCGGCTCCGCCGGCGACCTGTGCCGCGTGCTGGCGGCGGGCGCCGGCGTGGTCACGCACGTCCTGCCCGCCCTGGCGGACCCGCCGACCGCCGAACCCGCGCTGGTCCGGCGGCTCCGCGCGGCGTGCGCCACCGGCGGCGCCGCCGGCCTCGCCGTGGCGCCCGGCGCGGTGCACGACGTGCTGCCGCTGCTGCTCAGCGGCGGCTGCCGGCGGATCGAGTCGATCACGATCACCGAGTTCCGGGGCGCGGCCGGCCCGCGGGCCGGGTTCGGCGAGCCGATCGGGCGCCGCCCGCCGCTCGTGCGGCCGGGTGCGCCGGCCCGGCGCTGGGGCCCGGTGGTGCGGCTCCTCGCCCGGCACCTCGCCGTCCCGCTGGACGACCTGACCGAGACCTACGAGACCTGCCCGGCGCCCGAGGCGATCGACGTGCCGGGCGGGCGGATCGAGAAGGGCACCCTGGCCGGCCTGCGGTTCCAGGTGGCGGGGGTGCTGCGCGGCCGGACCGTGATCACGGTGGAGCGCGTGCTGCGGGCGCGCCCGGACCTCGCCCCGCACTGGCCCGCCCCGCCGCCCGGCGCGGCCCGCGGCCACCGCGTCGAGATCGCGGGCGAGCCCGCCGTGCGGCTGGACCTCGCCGGCGCCGACGGCCCCGACGCCACCGCGCTGCGCATGGTGAACGCCGTCCCGGCGGTCGCCGAGGCGCCGCCCGGCCTGCACACGCCGCTCACCCTGCCGCTGGTCACGGGGCGGCGGCTGCTCCGCTGAGCCAGCCGGCGAGCAGCGTCCCGGTCTCCTCCAGGCGGTCGACGTAGAGCATGTGCCCGGCGTCGATCTCGCTGATCGCGAGGCGCGGGCCGAGCGCGGTGCGGCAGTCCACCACGAACTCGGGGCGGACGAGGTCGGCCCGCGCCGCGATGACCAGGTGGGTGGGCATGTCCGGCGGCGGCGTCAGATGGGGCCGGGCCATCTCCGAGTACGCCGTCACCACCGCCGCCGGCTCGAACCGCCAGCGCAGCCGCCCGTCCGGGGTGGGTTCGAGGTGCTCGGCGACCTCCTCGTCCACGGCCTCGGGCGGCGACTCCGACCAGCGCGCCGCCCGGTAGGCGCGGGCGGCCGCGACGTCGCCGAACGACACCGGGGCCAGGTACCCGCGGGCCTGCCGCGCCGCCTCGTCCGGGGCCAGCCCGATCGCCGGGTCGAGCAGCAGCAGCCGCCGGACGCGGCGCGGCGCCGTCCGCGCCAGGTGCAGCGCGATCATCCCGCCGTAGGAGTGCCCGACGAGGTCGGCCCGCTCGACGCCCTCCGCGTCCAGCAGGGCCAAGACGTCCGCCACGTGCCGCTCGACCGTCCAGGGCGGCTCGTACGGCGACCGGCCGTGCCCGCGCAGGTCGGGCGCCAGGACGGACCGGTCGGCCAGGTACGCCTCCGCCGTCCGCCGCCACCGCGCCCCATGCCCCGTGACACCGTGCAGCAGCACGACGGGCGCTCCCGCCGGGTCTCCATATCGATGCACATGCAACGCCGCGTCCGTCATGGAGTGAAGCGTATGCGCGGGCGGGACGTCCCGGACGTCCTTCACCGGCCACGCGGCACCGGTCAGGGACGCTCCCACCGCACGGAGCTCAGCGCCAGCAGCGCGACGTGGAACGACACGCACGACTCCACGTCGTCGAGATCGGCGTCGAGGACCCGCTCGATGCGCCGCAGCCGCTCGTAGAAGGCGGGACGGGACAGATGGGCCTGCTGCGCCGCGACGGCCTTGTTGCGCCCCGATTCGAGGTACAGCTCCAGGATCCGGGTGAGGTCGCTGCCGCGCTGGGCGTCGTACTCCAGCAGCGGCCCGAGCTCGCGCTCGACGAACGTCTGGACGCGGGCGTCGTCGCGGAGCAGGTGCAGCAGGCCGCGCAGGCGCAGGTCGGGGAGCCGGTAGAACAGCCGGGCGCCGGAGCCCCGGGCGGCGACGCCGGCGACCTGCTCGGCCTCCAGGAACGAGCGGCGCACGTCGGCGATCGTCTCCACCACCGACCCGGCCGCCATCACCGTGTCCGCGGACCGCTTGCGGACACCGGTGGCGACCTCGGTGAGCGCGGTCTCCACGTCCGCGCGTGCGGGCAGCGAGGCGAGCACGCCGACGCGGGCGTGCGGGCCGCCCTCGTCCAGCACGCCGACCAGCGCGGCGAGCCGGGCGTCCCGGCAGGCCGCGGCGGCCGTCTCGGCGAGCGCGGACAGCTCCCCGACCGGCGGCGCGGGCGTGCCGGGGCCGCGGTGCCGGAGCACCACGCCGAGCAGCCGGCGGCCGGACAGCGGCACGCCGAGCGCGCGGGCGCGGGCGGCGGCCTCCTGCGGGTCGGAGTAGGCGTGCGCGAGGATCCGGGCGATGATCGTGCCGTGCGCCTGCCGCTCGACGCTCTCGGCGTGCCGGTCCAGCAGCCGGCCGAGTGCGAGTGTGGTGGCGGCCCGCTCGACCAGCACGGTGTCGCGCGGCGACGGCGGCGCGCCGAGGTCGATGATCAGCCGCCCCCAGTCCTCGCCGCGGGCGCCGACCATCGTGACCAGCCAGCCGGACACCGGGTCGTAGCCGGTGCGGCGGCCGGGCCGCACGGCCCGCGACCGGGTCTCCCACGCCGACAGCAGCTCGGCCGGGTCGGCGCCGCCGGCGTCGGCGGCGAGCACCTGGTGGGCGAGGTTCTCCAGCACGACCGGGTGCCCGCCGAGCGCGGCGACCTGCCGGACGACCTCCTCTGTGGAGGCGCCTTCGACCGACAGCTGGGTGAAGATCTCGTGCAGCCGCTCGGAGGCGCGCAGCTCGGCGAACTGCTCCCGGACGATCCGCGCGTGCACCGCCTCGGTGATGTCCACGAACGCGGGCTCGTGCGCGAGGACGATCACCGGGAGGCCGTGGTCCTCGGCGGCGGCGGTCAGCGCCGGGGGCAGCACGGTGGCGTAGCGCCGGCCCAGCTCGATCATCAGCCCGCTGACTCCGACCTCGGCGAGGTCGGCGATGTAGGCGCGCAGCCGCTCCGGCTCGTCCGGCAGCGCGATCCCGGTGGTGAGCACCAGCTCGCCGCCGTGCAGCAGGTGCGCGATGTCGGTGACCTCGGCGACGTGCACCCACCGGACGCGGTTGGTGGTGCGGTCCGCGCCCGCGACGACGCGCGGCTGGCCGCGGCGCACCGCGTCGAGCTGGAGGACGTCGTCGACGGTGGGCAGCATCGCCGCATGATATCCGGCACCCTGCCAGGGAAGATGATCACATCGTCCCCGGGTGCCGGCCGCCAGCAGACCGTTAACGGGAGGCGCCCGGTCCTGACACTCTGGGGGTGGCCCGGACGGTGCGGGCCGCCGAGACTTGTGCCATGTCGGAACACGCGAACCTGCTCCGGCGCCACAGGGCGGTCATGCCGTCCTGGATGGCGCTCAACTACACGGACCCCATCGAGATCGTCGGCGGCAAGGGCGCCCGCGTGACCGACGCCGAGGGGAACGGCTACCTCGACTTCTTCACCGGCATCCTCACGAACATGCTCGGCTACGACGTCCCCGAGGTGCGGGACGCGGTGGAGCGGCAGCTCGCCACCGGCGTCGTGCACACCTCCACCGCCTACCTGCTGCGCGGCCAGGTCGAGCTGGCCGAGAAGATCGCCCGGCTGTCCGGCATCCCGGACGCGAAGGTGTTCTTCGCCAACTCCGGGACGGAGGCCAACGAGACGGCGCTGCTGCTGGCCGCGTACGCGCGGCGCAGCGACCAGGTGCTGGCGATGCGGCAGAGCTACCACGGCCGGTCGTTCGCGGCGGCGGGCGTCACCGGCAACCGCGCCTGGCGGAACCTGTCGTTCTCGCCGCTGGACGTCCACTTCCTGCACGGCGCCGACCGGCACCTCCCGCAGTTCGCCGGCATGTCCGACGCGGAGTACATCGAGGCGTGCACGGCGGACCTGCGGCACGTCCTCGCGACCGCGACCGGCGGGGACGTCGCCGCGCTCATCGCCGAGCCGGTCCAGGGCGTCGGCGGGTTCACGATGCCGCCGGACGGCCTATTCGCCGCCTACAAGGGCGTCTTGGACGAGTACGGCATCCTGGTCGTCTCCGACGAGGTCCAGACCGGGTGGGGGCGGACGGGCGAGAGCTTCTGGGGCATCGGGAACCACGGCGTCACCCCGGACATGATGACGTTCGCCAAGGGCCTCGGGAACGGCTTCGCGGTCGGCGGCGTCGTCGCGCGCGGCGACCTCATGGACGGGCTGCCCGCGCTCGGCATCTCCACCTTCGGCGGCAACCCGATCTCGATGGCCGCGGCGAACGCGACGCTCGACTACCTCCTCGACCACGACCTCCAGGCCAACGCGGCGCGGCAGGGCGCGACGCTCATCGGCGGGCTGCGCGGCGCCGCCGGGCGGCTGCCGGTCGTCCGGGACGTGCGGGGCAAGGGCCTGATGTTCGCGGTCGAGCTGGCCGACCCGCGCACCGGCGAGCCGAGCCCGCCGCTCGCCGCCGCGCTGATGGAGGCGGCCCGCGTGCGGGGGCTGCTGATCGGCAAGGGCGGCCTGTACGGCAACGTGGTGCGCATGGCGCCGCCGATGACCCTGACCGATGCCGAGGCGGCCGAGGGCCTCGGCATCTTGATCGCGTCCCTGGAAGCCGTCAACGAGGAAGCCGCGTCATGACCGGCAAGCAGGTCACGCACTGGATCGGCGGCAAGCCGTTCGACGGGGAGTCCGCGCGGCGCGGCGAGATCTACGAGCCCGCGTCGGGACGCCTCGCCGGGACGGTCGACTTCGCCGGCCGGGACGAGGTCGACGCGGCCGTGGCCGCCGCAAAGGCGGCGTTCCCGGGCTGGCGGGACGCCTCGCTCTCCCAGCGCACCCGGGTGCTGTTCCGGTTCCGGGAGCTGGTCGCGGCGCACCGGGACGAGCTGGCCCGGCTGATCTCCGCCGAGCACGGCAAGGTGGTCTCGGACGCGGCGGGCGAGGTGGCCCGCGGCCTGGAGGTCGTGGAGTTCGCCTGCGGCATCCCGCACCTGCTCAAGGGCGGGTTCTCCGAGAACGTATCCACGCGGGTGGACGCGTACTCGATCCTGCAGCCGCTCGGCGTGGCCGCCGGGATCACCCCGTTCAACTTCCCGGCGATGGTGCCGATGTGGATGTTCCCGGTGGCGATCGCGTGCGGGAACACGTTCGTGCTGAAGCCGTCGGAGAAGGACCCGTCGGCGTCGGTCCGGCTGGCGGAGCTGTGGGCCGAGGCGGGCCTGCCGGACGGGGTGTTCAACGTCGTCCACGGCGACAAGGCCGCGGTGGACGGGCTGCTGCGCCATCCCGACGTCAAGGCGGTCAGCTTCGTCGGCTCCACCCCGATCGCCCGGTCCATCTACGCGACGGCCGCCGCGAACGGCAAGCGGGTGCAGGCGCTCGGCGGCGCGAAGAACCACATGCTGGTCCTGCCGGACGCCGACCTCGACCTCGCCGCCGACGCCGCCGTGTCCGCCGGGTTCGGGTCGGCGGGGGAGCGGTGCATGGCGATCTCCGTCGTGGTCGCCGTCGACCCGGTCGGCGACGAGCTGATGGCCAAGATCCGGGAGCGGGTCGCCGGGCTGAAGGTCGGTCCCGGTGACCACCCGGAGGCGGAGATGGGGCCGCTCGTCACGCGCGCGCACCGCGACAAGGTGGCGTCCTACCTGGACTCCGGTGTCGCGCAGGGCGCCGTCCTCGCGATCGACGGGCGCGACGCGGACGTCCTCGGCGGCGCGGGCGGCGGGTTCTGGCTCGGGCCGAGCGTCCTCGACCACGTCACCCCGGAGATGGACGCCTACAAGGACGAGATCTTCGGCCCGGTGCTGGCGGTCGTGCGGGCGGGCTCCTACGACGCGGCCATGGAGCTGATCTCCGCCAACCCGTACGGCAACGGCACGGCGATCTTCACCAACGACGGCGGGGCGGCGCGCCGCTTCCAGAACGAGGTGGAGGTCGGCATGGTCGGCGTGAACGTGCCGATCCCGGTGCCGATGGCGTACTACTCCTTCGGCGGCTGGAAGGACTCGCTGTTCGGCGACAGCCACGCCCACGGCATGGAGGGCGTGCACTTCTACACCCGCACGAAGGCCGTCACCGCGCGATGGCTCGATCCGTCCCATGGCGGAGTGAACCTCGGATTCCCCACCAACGGGTGACATATCGGACGTACGGCCGGCCGCCCCCGGGCGCCGGCCGTACGTCCGCGCAGGCCGGCGGCCGTTTGGGACTTTCCCACCGGCCGCCTCTCCCGTCGTTAATTTCCGCCGCGCCCGGCGGCATGAATAATGCCAACATCCGTTGACGCGCTCTGTGTCCGGCGACACAATCGCACTGACTCAATTAATTGAGCCGGAATTGAAAGTCAGGGTCAGCAGTCAAGGGAGTCGCGCCATGGCCGCAGGCGACCACGCAGCAGAGGTGGACGCGCTCGGACGGCGATTTCCGGGCTGGACCATTTGGTTCGGCCCGAGCACCGGGCACTGGTGGGCGCTGCCGCCCCGCGACCGCGACGTCGGCGACTTCCTGGAGGCCGACACCCCGCAGCGGCTCATCGCACGGATCGAGGTGGTCACCCGCGCCGCGCCGAGGCGGCCGCCGGCCCGCGGGCCGGCCCTCCAGCACGACGACGGCCCTCGGCGGCCGTCCCGCGACACCCGGCAGGACGTGCGGCGTCCCTCGAACCTCCTCCGTCTCGAGGGCGTCACACCGCCGCCGCCCGGCCGGGTACCGGTGATCGCGTGGCCGGGCAGCACCGCACGGTGATCCGCTGTTCCCCACCCACGCCGCGCGACGCCGGTGCCGCCGCGGCCCCGGTCCGGACGGCAGCCCGCGCCATACCCCTCTCCGGCAACCTCCGTGTATGGCGCGGACGCCAGCACCCGCCGTCCGCCGGGGCCCGGCGGTCCCCCCGCCGAGAGCCCGTCCGGAATGCCGCACATAATGGTGCGGCAATGGTCAGGTAGTTCTTACCGATAAGAAACCCCCGGGGCGCGTGCCCGAGTCGCGATCTTCGGTAATTTCCCGCTGCCCCGGCGTACACCGGCGGAAAATTAGGCGCGGACCGGCGATCGAATCGTGCGGACCCGCCGGGGCCGGACGGAATGGCGGCGCGGCCGGTCCGGCGGCGCCCGGATCCGGCGAGTGCGGGCCGTCCCGCCGAGCCGGAGGCGCTACGCTGCGCCGATGGGCCTCACGAGGGGGAGGGCCCAGGGCACGGATCGGGAGCGACATGCGGCGGACGGCCACGGCACGGGTCACGGCGGCACGGGCGAGGGTGGCACGGCCCGGGACGGCCCGCACGAAGGCCGCGGTGGCCCTGCTCGGAACCGCCGCCGTCGCCGCCGCGGGCCTCGCCGGCTGCAGTGACGACGGCCCGAAGGAGCCGGCCGGCGCCGCCAGGGTGGCGAGCACCCTGGGGCCGGGCGAGGGCATGCTCAACCTCGTCACGCTGCCCGGCTCCATCGAGAGCGGCCGCACCGACCCGCGCGTCGACTGGGTCACCCCCTTCCAGGAGCGCACCGGCTGCAAGGTCGGCCTGAAGGTCGCCGCCACGCCCGAGGAGATGGCCGGCCTCATGCGCGACAAGGACCGCCGGTACGACGGCGTCGCGGCGCCGCCCGAGGTCGCCGGGCAGTTGATCGCCGAGAACCAGGTCGCCCCCGTCAACACCGACCTGGTCGACGGCTACAAGAAGCTGGAGCCGAAGCTGCGCGGGCTGCTGGAGCGCGACGGCAAGCACTACGGCATCCCGTACGTGTGGGGCTCGAACCTGCTCATGTACGACACCCGGACCGTCCCGCCGCCGGCGAGCTGGGCCGCGGTCTTCGCCCCCGACGAGGCCCGCCGCTACTCCGGCCGGATCGTCATGCGCGACAGCCCGCTCGCCATCGCCGAGGCCGCGCTCTACCTCAAGGGCGCCGAGCGCAAGCTGAAGATCCGCGACCCGTACTCGCTGACGCCCCGGCAGCTCGCCGCCGCCGGCCGGGTGCTGGCGAAGCAGCGCCCGCACGTCGGGGAGTACTGGGAGATCCCGGCCGACGCGGTGAGCGCGTTCGCGGGCGGCCGCGCGGTGCTGGGCCAGGCGTGGCCCTACCAGGTGGACGTGCTGAACCGCGCGGGCCGGGCGGTCCGGGGCGTCATCCCGGCCGAGGGCGTGACCGGCTGGATGGACGCCTGGATGATCGGCGCCCGCGTCCAGCACCCGAACTGCATGTACCAGTGGCTGCAGTGGACGGCGTCCCCGGACGTGCAGCAGCAGGTCGCCGAGTGGACCGGCGTCGCCCCCGCCAACCCGCAGGCGTGCTCGGGCGACCGGCTCAGGTCCGGCTTCTGCGCCGCCTACCACGTCGGCGACCGGGACTACCTCGACGACATCCTCTTCGCGCACGCGCCGTCGAAGGCGTGCGGCGGCGAATCGGAGAAGAACGACTGCACCGACTACGCGGAGTGGCGCAGGACCTGGATCGAGGCGACGCGGCCGCAGGCCGCCAAGCCGCAGGCCAAGCCCTAGGCCGGCCCGTGGGCGCCCGCGGCCCGCGGCGCTAGGGGTCTCTCCGGCGCGCCCGGCCGCCCCCAGCCGGACGCGCCTGCGGGGTGGTCCCGGACTTCCCCCCGAACGCCCGGGTCACCCTTCTCCCTGGAGAGACCTCCACGACGACGGACGCGAGGCCCGCCGCCTTCGCCGGCGCCGGCTCCCCGACCGGCCGTCCGGCGTCCGTGCGCGGCTCCCGTGGGCCCCGCCGCGGGCGGGGTGCCGGCGGGGCGGGTGCGCAGTCGTCGCACGCGAACACCCCGGTCGAGTCCGGCAGGCGGCCGACGCGGACGCGCGGCCGGGGCCATTTCTTCCGGCAGACGACGCAGGCGTCGCCCAGGAGCTGGGCTGCGGTCAGCCCGTCCGGGTCGATCGTCGGCTCGCCTGTCTGGCCCATGTCCCATCCCCCTGGAGGGAGTCGCCTTCACGTGCCTTCCTTTATAGGCCGGGACGGGTGTTGCCACTGTTACCGAAGGTGAAAAGGGCGGCAAAGCCTGCCCGTGTCGCCCGCCCGCCGGAGATCGGGCGGGTTATGCGCGGCGCGGGCGGTCGCGACCCGTCCGACCAGGGCCTTTGCAGACCAGGGTTATGCGTCCGCGGGTCGGGTGCTTTGCTGTTGTTTGGCGCTCTTGTGAGTACAAAGGAGACATGTCGGCACGGAACGGCGCCGCTTCGCCCGTCCGGCCGCGCGGCCCCGGTACCGCACGGGAGCGTGCGGGGACGCTCGAGATCGCCATGCACGGCATCCCGCCGGTGGTCGCGGTGGGCGTGTCGGCCGCCGTGCTGCGCCGGTTGCGCACCGGCCGCGCCCGCGTGCTCGCGGGCGTCATGGGCCCGCTCGCCCTCGCCGTGGCCGCGCTGACCGTGGGGAGCGCCC
>NZ_JBFARO010000184.1:0-12633 GCF_040677125.1 Actinomadura sp. NPDC049382 | reverse complement strand
CGCGGCGACCTCCGGACGATCGCGCCGGCGGCGGCCGCAACCCCCCGAGCCGGTCCCGCCGGCGCGATCCCCGCCCGCCGCCCACCGGCCGCCGCGCGGCTGGGCGCGGCCAGCCGGTGGAGGCCGTGGTCCGTGGGCAGTGGCATGGGCCGTGGCCGTGCGCTGACGTGGCTTGTCGTCGGGAAGGCCGGGGCGCGCGGGGGCGGGAGCGGGGCGGGCTGATAGACAACGCTGCATGAGCGGAACCTTGCCGTTGGACGGGATGCGCGTCGTGGAGCTGTCGAGCTTCGTCGCGACGCCGCTCGGCGGGATGACCCTCGCGCAGCTCGGCGCGGACGTCGTCCGGGTCGACCAGGTCGGCGGCGGGCCCGACATCGACCGGTGGCCGCTCGCGCCGTCCGGGCGGAGCCTGTACTGGGCCGGGCTGAACAAGGGCAAGCGGTCCGTCACCGCCGACCTGCGGTCGGCGGAGGGGCGGGAGGTCGTCGCGGGGCTCGTCGCCGAGTGCGGGGTCGTCCTGACCAACGCGGCCCCGCGCCCGGGGCTCGGCTACGACGAGCTGAGGGCCGCCCGGCCGGACCTGATCCACATCCGGCTCCAGGGCACCCGGGACGGGGGCAACGCCGTCGACTACACGGTGAACGCCGCCCTGGGCTTCCCGGAGATCACCGGGCCGTCCGGCCAGGACGGCCCCGTCAACCACGTGCTGCCCGCCTGGGACATCGCGTGCGGCCTCTACATGGCCGTCGGCATCCTGGCGGCCGAGCGGCACCGGCTGCGCACGGGCGAGGGCCAGAGCCTCCAGGTGGCGCTGCAAGACGTCGCCCTGGCCACCGCAGGGAACCTCGGGTACCTCGCAGAGGCGCAACTGGGCGAGCCCAGGCGGCGTCTGGGCAACGACCTCTTCGGTGACTTCGGGCGCGACTTCGCCACGGCCGACGGCCGCGTCATGGTCGCGGTCCTCACCGCGCGCCACTGGCGCGACCTGGTGGAGGCGACCGGGCTCGGCGAGGTGAGCGCCGCCCTCGAACGCGCCTTCGGCGCCGACTTCCGCCGCGCCGGCGACCGCTTCACCCATCGCGAGGCGCTCGGCGGCGTCCTCGCCCCGTGGTTCGCGGCGCGGACCTGCGCGCAGGTCGCGGACGGGCTGAAGGGCACGTCCGTCCTGTGGTCGCGGTACCGGGGCTTCGCCGAGGTGGCGGCGGGGCTGCGCGAGGAGCCCCTCATGGCGCCGCTCGACCAGCCGGGCATCGGCCCCCACCTCGCCCCGGGCTCCCCGCTGCGACTCGGCGGCGCCTCGCTGCCGCCGGTACCGGCGCCCACGCTGGGCGAGCACACGGACGAGGTCCTGCGGGACGTCCTGTCACTTTCCCCGGACCGCATCGCCGCCCTGCGGGACGCGGGCGCGATCGGCTGACCCGAGCGCGACGGTTACATTAATGAGGCCGGAGCTGGCCATGCTCGTATATGGATAATTACACTCACCTCCATGATGGATGACCCCTCCGTCCGGATCATGGACGTCCTGGGCCGGCCGCTCTCGCCCGGCGAGGAGCCGCTGCGCTCGGCCCTGGAGGCCCTGGGCACGCCGGTGCAGTTCCCCGCCGAGCACACGATCTTCTGGGAGGGGCAGCCGTCGCACTCGGTGCTGCTGATCCAGAAGGGCAGCGTCAAGGTGACCCGGAAGGGCGCCGACGGCACGGAGATCATCCTGGCGATCCGCGGCGAGGGCGAGGTCATGGGGGAGGAGGGCGTCCTCATGGGCGAGCCCCGCGCCGCGACCGTGACGACGATCACCGACCTCGCCGGGCTGGACATCGCGGCCGACGCCCTGCTCGCCTTCGTCCGCGACCACGACCTGTGGCCGCTGATGTACCGGGCCGCCGTCCGCCGGCGCCGCCAGTCCGACCAGCGGGCGCTGCTCGCGCGGCTGGACGTGAAGAGCCGGCTGGCCCGCTGGCTGCTGGACCTCGCGAGCGAGGTCGGCGAGGAGGACGGGGACGGGTGGACGATCGCGGTCGCCCTCTCCCAGCAGGACCTCGCCGGGCGGATCGGCGCGTCCCGCGACGCCGTGGCGATCGAGCTGCGCAAACTCCGCGACGAGGGCCTGGTCAGCACGGGCCGGCGCAAGATCGTTCTACATGATCTCGAAGGTCTGCGTAATATTGCGCATAGGTAGCTGTAGACATCCATTTCTCTTCGTGTGTTAATACACATAAGAGAAGTCTGCAGAGGCTTCCCCGGTTGCGTCCGGAGGGCACTTCATCATGACGCTGCAGGTGGTAGGCGCGGTGTGCATCCTGATAGCGCTGATCGGCGGGGACTTCGAGGTCGGCGGAGTGGAGATCCCGCGGCTCTCGCGGGGCCGGATCATCGCGCTCGTCACGGCGGGCGTCATCCTGGTGGGGCTCGGCCTGCTGGCCGACGCGGGACAGGTCCCCGACCTGCCCCAGGGGCCCGCGCCCGTGGCGCGGACCACGCCCGGGGGGTCGTGAGGATTTCGTACAGGAGGGACGCGCGCAACCATGACCGATCACCTTGGTCCGTTCCAATCCATGTGGGACGCATGGGACGAGGCCGACGATGAGATCGCGCGAAAGCCCTTGTCGCATTTCCGCCGGGCGGTCGACATCCAGTTCGACGAGCTGGAGGAGCACCTCGCGCGGGGGGACGAGCAGGCCGCGGCGCGGGAGGCGGCGGACGTGGTGAGCATCGCCCTCAACCTGATGCGCCGCCTCGGGCACCGGCCCGAGGAGATCGCCGAGATCGTCCGGTCCCGGGCCGAGCACCGGATGAAGGGGCAGGCGCTCGCCATCCTCGACAAGTACGAGCGGGTCTATGGCATCTGACACGGCCCACCGGCCAACACGGCCGCGACCAACGCGACCCCGCCGCTGACCCGGCCCCGCCGGGCGCGGGCCGTACCGGGGAGCGGGACGGCCCGCCATGTGTGCTTTGTCCGCATGTGAGATTGTTAGGGCGGCGAAGTACGGGAGGGGCGCGGTGGCGGTGCGGGACGGGCGCGGGCTTGTCCCGCTGCTGGCGTTCCTCGGGGTGATGGGCTACTCGCTGTCGATGGCCGTCGTGACGCCCGCGCTGCCGCAGATCCAGGAGGGCCTCGGCACGACGCCGGCCGGCGCCGCGTGGGCGCTCACCGCGATGACGCTGTCCGCCGCCGTCGCCACCCCGGTGGTGGGGCGGCTCGGCGACCTGTACGGGCCCCGGCGCGTGCTGCTCGCCGTGCTCGCGGTCGCGACCCTGGGCATGGTCGTCGCGGCGCTCGCCCCGTCGGTGCCGGTGATGCTGGCCGGGCGGGTGCTCGGCGGCATCGGCGGCGGCGTGTACCCGCTGGCGTACACGATCATCAGGGACGTCGTCCCGGCGTCCCGGACGGCGTCCGCGGTCGGCCTCATGTCGTCCATGCTCGGGCTCGGCGGCGCGGTCTCCTGGTGCCTCGCGGGGCCGATCATCGACTTCCTCGGCTGGCGGTGGCTGCTCTGGGTGCCCGTCATCGGGCTGGTGCCCGGCATCGCCCTCGCCTGGTGGATCGTCCCGCGCTCGGCGCCCCGGGAGGCGGCACGGGTCGACTGGTGGGGCGCCGCCCTCTTCGCCGGCTGGCTGGTGGCCGCGCTCACCGCGCTGACCCAGGGCATGGACTGGGGCTGGACGTCGCCGGGCGTCCTCGGCCTGCTCGGGGTGTCGGCGGTGACGGCGCTCGTCTGGCTGCGGGTCGAGAGCCGCGTCGCCGAGCCGCTGGTCGACCTGCGGCTGATGCGCGTGCGCGGCGTCTGGACGGCGAACGCCGCGTCGCTGCTGTCCGGCTACGCGCTCATGGCGGGCGGCCTGCTGTTCCCGCTGCTCGTCCAGCTCCCGGAGAGCACCGGGTTCGGCTTCGGCGGGACGGCGACCGCGGCGGCGCTCCTGCAGTTGCCCGCCAGCATCGGCATGACCGCCGCCGGGATGGCGGCGGGCCTCCTCGACCGGCGGATCGGCTCGCGCATGGTGCTGCTCGGCGGCGCGCTGATGACCGGCGCGGGGTACGCGTTCGTGGCGTTCGAGCACGCCGCCATGTGGCAGCTCTACGTCGGCGGGGTCGCCCGGGGCGTCGGCCTGGGCTTCGCCTACGCCGCCGTCGCGAACCTCGTCGTCGCCGCCGTCCCGGCCGGGGAGACGGGCGTCGCGACCGGCATCAACACCCTCATCCGCACGGTCGGCGCGTCCCTCGGGACGCAGATCAGCGCGGTCGTGATCGTGGTGGTGCCCGGCGAGAGCGGCTACACGGCCGGGTTCGCGCTGAGCGCCGCCGCCATGGCCGCCGTGCTGCCGCTGGCCCTGCTGGTGCCGCGCCGCAGGCGCGGAACGGGGCCCGGCATGGCGCCGGGCCCCGTCGCGGTGGAGCAGGTGGTGCGGTGAATCAGGGAATCAGAACGACTCGACGGCGCGGCGCGCCTCCGGGTCGAGGACGCCCCAGCCGATCAGCTCCTCGGTCAGCTCGGTCGGGGACTTGTCGTAGATGACCGCGAGTGAACGCAGGTCTTCCTGGCGGATGGACAGGACCTTTCCGTTGTAGTCGCCCCGCTGGCTCTGGATCGTCGCGGCGTAGCGGGCGAGAGGACCGGCCTTGTCTTTCGGAAGCTGCTGCAACCGCTCTAGATCGATCACGAGCTTGGGTGTAGGCCCGAGCGGGCTCGGCGCGGCTCCGCCGGGCAGCAACTCGGATACCGGCACGCCGTAGAAATCGGCGAGCTCGGCCAGCTTCTGAACGGTGACGGCGCGGTCGCCCCGCTCGTACGAACCCACGACGACGGCCTTCCAGCGGCCGCGTGACTTCTCCTCCACACCGTGCAGGGACAGTCCCTGCTGGGTGCGGATGGCGCGCAGGCGCGCGCCGAGAGCCTTAGCGTATTCAGACGGCATTCTGCGGCCCCCCAGGCTCACTTTCGTCGTCGTTCGGACCCCGGTCGTGTCACCGGGGGGAGACAGGTTCATGAAGCCAGGGGGCCTCAGGAGTCTGTCTCCAGGGATGGTTACGGACAGTGACGGTAAAACGGGTACGGCCCCAGGTCAAGCTGATTGGAAAAAAGCGGTCGAATCCGCAGGACTCGATCCGGGCCGTCCGGATCGTCCCGCCGCGGTGCCGCCGCCTCGCGGCGGTGCCGCCGGGTCGTCGCGCCACCGCTCCGATGTGACGCCTCTCACCTGCGAAGACGTGGGCCGGTCCGGGGTGCGGAGCGGTCCGGCCCGGCTGCTAACGTGGGGCCGACACAACGTCCTTTAAGGCCCGTCCCGTGAGGCGGGGAAGGAGGTTCCGCGGTGAACGCTGCCCCCGGGCAGGAACATCGCGTGGCGGACGGTGACCCCCGGCCCAAGGCCGTTCTGGAGGGTCCCGACATCCGGCGCGCGCTGACCCGCATCGCACACGAGATCCTCGAGCGGACCAAGGGCGGCCACGACGTCCTGCTGCTCGGCATCCAGACCCGCGGCGTGACGCTGGCCGAGCGGCTGGCCGGAGCGCTGCGCGAGGTCGAGGGCCGCCCGGTGCCCTGGGGCTCGCTCGACGTGACCATGTACCGGGACGACCTGCGGATGCGGCCCGCCCGCGCCCTCGGCCGCACCGAGCTGCCGCCCGGCGGCATCGACGACCAGGTGGTCGTGCTGGTCGACGACGTGCTGTTCTCCGGCCGGACGGTGCGCGCCGCGCTGGACTCGCTGAACGACCTCGGCCGGCCCCGCGCGGTCCAGCTGGCCGTGCTGGTCGACCGCGGGCACCGGCAGCTGCCGATCCGCGCCGACTACGTGGGCAAGAACCTGCCCACCTCCATGCGCGAGACCGTGAAGGTCCTGCTGGACGAGAACGACGGGCGCGACGCGGTCCTGCTGGGCCCGGCGGCGCCCGCCCCGACGGGGGGAGCCGAGTGAACCGCCATCTGATCTCCGCAGCCGACCTGTCCCGCGACGACGCGCTGCTCGTCCTGGACACCGCCGAGGAGCTGGCGCAGATCGCCGGCCGCGCCGTCAAGAAGCTGCCGACGCTGCGCGGCCGGACGGTCGTCAACCTGTTCTTCGAGGACTCCACCCGCACCCGGATCTCGTTCGAGGCGGCGGCCAAGCGGCTGTCCGCCGACGTGATCAACTTCTCCGCGAAGGGGTCGAGCGTGTCCAAGGGCGAGAGCCTGAAGGACACCGCCCTCACGCTGGAGGCGATGGGCGCCGACGGCGTCGTCATCCGGCACGGCGCGTCGGGCGCCCCGCACCGGCTCGCGGGCTGGGTCCAGGGCAGCGTCGTCAACGCCGGCGACGGCACCCACGAGCACCCCACCCAGGCGCTCCTGGACGCGTTCACGATGCGCAAGCGCCTCGGCGAGCTGGACGGCCGCCGCGTCACGATCGTGGGCGACGTCCTCCACAGCCGTGTGGCGCGGTCCAACGTCCTGCTGCTCAACACCCTCGGCGCCGACGTCACGGTGGTCGCGCCTCCGACGCTGCTGCCCGTCGCCATCGACACCTGGCCGTGCTCGGTGTCGTACGACCTCGACGGCGTCATCCCCAAGAGCGACGTCATCATGATGCTGCGCGTCCAGCAGGAGCGGATGAACGCCGCCTACTTCCCGACCGTGCGCGAGTACAGCCGCCGCTACGGGCTGGACGGCGACCGCATGGCGCAGCTCCCCGAGCACGCCATCGTGATGCACCCCGGCCCGATGAACCGCGGCGTCGAGATCGCCGCCGAGGTCGCCGACTCGGTCCGGTCCACGATCGTCGAGCAGGTCGCCAACGGCGTCAGCGCCCGCATGGCCGTCCTCTATCTGCTGCTCGGCGGCTCCGAGCCCGCCATCGGCCAGGAGGTCGCGAAGTGACGACGTACATCATCAAGGGCGCCCGGATCCTCGGCGGCGACGCCGCCGACATCCTGGTCCGCGAGGGCGCCATCGCCGCGGTCGGCCGCGGCCTGGACGAGGCGGGCGCGCTGGTCGTCGACGCCGCCGGGCTCGTGGCCCTGCCGGGCCTGGTCGACCTGCACACCCACCTGCGCGAGCCCGGCCGCGAGGACGCCGAGACCGTCGAGTCCGGGACGAAGGCCGCCGCGATGGGCGGGTACACCGCCGTCCACGCGATGGCCAACACCGACCCCGTCGCCGACACCGCCGGCGTCGTCGAGCAGGTGTGGCGCCTCGGCCGCGAGGCCGGGTACTGCGACGTCCAGCCGGTCGGGGCCGTCACCCGCGGCATCGCCGGCGAGAAGCTCGCCGAGCTGGGCGCGATGGCCGACTCCGCCGCCCGCGTGCGGGTCTTCTCCGACGACGGGCACTGCGTGTCGGACGCGGTCATCATGCGCCGCGCGCTGGAGTACGTGAAGGCGTTCGACGGCGTCGTCGCCCAGCACGCGCAGGAGCCGCGCCTCACCGAGGGCGCGCAGATGAACGAGGGCGAGATGTCGGCCGCGCTCGGGCTGCGCGGCTGGCCCGCCGTCGCCGAGGAGGCGATCATCGCCCGGGACGTGCTGCTCGCCCAGCACGTCGGGTCGCGGCTGCACGTGTGCCACGTGTCCACGGCCGGCTCGGTGGAGATCATCCGCTGGGCGAAGAGCAAGGGCTGCCCGGTGACCGCCGAGGTCACCCCGCACCACCTGCTGCTGAACGACGCGAAGGCCGGGACCTACGACCCGATCTTCAAGGTCAACCCGCCGCTGCGCACCGCCGACGACGTCGCCGCGCTGCGGCACGCCCTCGCCGACGGGACGATCGACTGCGTCGCCACCGACCACGCCCCCCACCCGGTCGAGGCCAAGGAGACCGAGTGGGCCGTGGCCGCGATGGGGATGATCGGGCTGGAGACCGCGCTGCCGGTCGTCCAGGAGGCGATGGTGGAGACCGGCCTGCTCGACTGGGCCGGGGTCGCCGACCGCATGTCCGCCCGTCCCGCCCGCATCGGCCGCCTTTCCGGACAGGGTCGTCCGCTGGAGGCAGGTTCGCCCGCCAACATCACGCTGTACGACCCGTCGCCGCGCCGCGCCGTGGACCCGTCGGCGATGACCTCCAAGAGCCGCAACACCCCGTTCGCGGGGCTGGAGCTGCCCGGCCGGGTCGTCGCGACGTTCCTGCGCGGCGAGCCGACCGTCCTGGAAGGGAAGCTCCAATGAACCCTGCTCTGCTCGTACTGGAAGACGGCAGGGTGTTCCACGGGGTCGCGTACGGGGCCGAAGGGGAGACCTTCGGCGAGATGGTCTTCAACACCGGGATGACCGGCTACCAGGAGACCCTCACCGACCCGTCCTACGCCCGCCAGATCGTGGCCATGACGTCCCCCCACATCGGCAACACCGGCATCAACGCCGAGGACCCGGAGTCCGGCCGCATCCAGGTGGCCGGCTACGTGGTGCGCGAGCCCGCCCGCGTGGCGTCCAACTGGCGCGCCACCGGCTCGCTCGGTTCCGCGCTGCGCGAGCAGGGCGTGGTGGGCATCGCCATCCCCGGCACGCGCGCGCTGACGCGGCACCTGCGCGACAAGGGCGCGATGCGCGCCGGCATCTTCAGCGGGCCGGACGCCCTGGCGGCCGGTGAGGAGGCGCTCGTCCAGCGCGTGCTGCAGAGCCCCTCGATGGAGGGCGCCGACCTCGCGCGGGACGTCTCCACCACCGAGCCGTACGTCGTCGCCGCCCAGGGCGAGAAGCGCTACACGGTCGCGGCCGTCGACCTCGGCATCAAGTCGATGACGCCGTACCGGATGTCCGAGCGGGGCTGCGAGGTGCACGTCCTGCCCGCGACCAGCACCGCCGAGGACATCCTCGCCCTCGACCCCGACGGCGTCTTCTTCTCCAACGGCCCCGGCGACCCCGCCGCCGCCGACTACGCCGTGGCCGCGCTGAAGGGCGTCCTGGACGCCGGCAAGCCGTTCTTCGGCATCTGCTTCGGCAACCAGATCTTCGGCCGCGCGCTGGGCCTCGGCACCTACAAGCTGCGGTTCGGCCACCGGGGCATCAACCAGCCCGTCCAGGACCGGGCGACCGGCAAGGTCGACGTGTCGGCGCACAACCACGGGTTCGCCGTCGACGCCCCCGCCGACGGGCCGTTCGACACGCCCTACGGCCCCGGCGAGGTCAGCCACGTGAACCTCAACGACGGCTGCGTCGAGGGGCTGCGGCTCCTGGAGCGCCCGGCGTTCAGCGTCCAGTACCATCCGGAGGCCGCGGCCGGCCCGCACGACGCGTCCGGCCTCTTCGACCGTTTCTGCGAGCTCATGGAGGCGTCGAAGTAATGCCGCGCCGCGAAGACCTGAAGTCCGTCCTGGTCATCGGCTCCGGGCCGATCGTCATCGGCCAGGCGTGCGAGTTCGACTACTCCGGCACCCAGGCGTGCCGGGTGCTGAAGGCCGAGGGCCTGCGGGTCACGCTGGTCAACAGCAACCCCGCCACGATCATGACCGACCCCGAGTTCGCCGACGCGACCTACGTCGAGCCGATCACCCCCGAGGTCGTCGAGAAGATCATCGCCAAGGAGCGGCCGGACGCGCTGCTGCCCACCCTCGGCGGCCAGACGGCCCTGAACACCGCGATCGCGCTCTACGAGAGCGGCGTCCTGGAGAAGTACGGGGTCGAGCTGATCGGCGCCGACGTGGACGCCATCCAGGCCGGCGAGAACCGCGAGCGGTTCAAGGACGTCGTCGCCAAGGTGGCGCGCGAGCAGGGCCTGAACGCCGAGTCCGCCCGGTCGGTGATCTGCCACACGATGGACGACTGCCTCGCAGCGGCCGGCGAGCTCGGCTACCCCCTCGTCGTGCGGCCCTCGTTCACCATGGGCGGGCGGGGCTCCGGCTTCGCCCACGACGAGGCCGACCTGCGCCGCATCGCCGGCGCGGGGCTCGACGCGTCCCCGACCGGCGAGGTGCTCCTGGAGGAGTCGATCCTCGGCTGGAAGGAGTACGAGCTGGAGGTCATGCGCGACCGCGCCGACAACGTGGTCATCGTGTGCTCCATCGAGAACCTCGACCCGATGGGCGTGCACACCGGCGACTCGATCACCGTCGCGCCCGCGCTCACGCTCACCGACCGCGAGTACCAGAACATGCGGGACGTCGCGATCGCGGTGATCCGCGAGGTCGGCGTCGACACCGGCGGCTGCAACATCCAGTTCGCCGTGCACCCCGGCACCGGCCGGATGATCGTCATCGAGATGAACCCGCGGGTGTCGCGGTCGTCGGCCCTCGCGTCCAAGGCCACCGGCTTCCCCATCGCCAAGATCGCGGCGAAGCTGGCGATCGGGTACACCCTCGACGAGATCCCGAACGACATCACCCGGGAGACGCCCGCGTCGTTCGAGCCCACGCTCGACTACGTCGTGGTGAAGGTGCCCCGGTTCGCGTTCGAGAAGTTCCCCGGCGCCGACGGCACGCTCACCACGCACATGAAGTCCGTGGGCGAGGCCATGGCCATCGGCCGCTGCTTCACCGAGGCGCTGCAGAAGGCGCTGCGGTCGCTGGAGCAGAAGGGCTCGTCGTTCAGCTGGGCCGGCGACGCCGACGCCGCCGAGCTGCTCGAATCGGCCAAGCGCCCGCACGACGGGCGCCTCAGGGACGTCCAGCGCGCGCTCTGGGCCGGGGCGAGCATCACCGACGTGTACCAGGCGACCGGCATCGACCCCTGGTTCCTGGACCAGATCGCGGCCGTCAACGAGGTCGCCGAGGAGATCCGCACCGCCGACGACGCGCTCACCAGGGACAAGCTGCTGCGCGCCAAGCGGCACGGGTTCTCCGACGCGCAGATCGGCGAGCTGCGCGGCCTGTCGGAGGAGGTCGTCCGCGAGCTGCGGCACGCGCTCGGCATCCGCCCCGTCTACCTGACGGTCGACACGTGCGCCGCCGAGTTCGAGGCGCAGACGCCGTACCTGTACTCGGCCTACGACGAGGAGACCGAGGTCCCGCCGGGCACCAAGCCCAAGGTCCTCATCCTGGGCAGCGGGCCCAACCGCATCGGCCAGGGCGTCGAGTTCGACTACTCCTGCGTCCACGCGTCCTTCACGCTGGCCGAGGCCGGCTACGAGACCGTGATGGTCAACTGCAACCCCGAGACGGTCTCCACCGACTACGACACCTCCGACCGGCTGTACTTCGAGCCCCTCACGCTGGAGGACGTCCTGGAGGTCGTCTACGCCGAGCAGCAGTCCGGTGAGGTCGCGGGCGTCATCGTTCAGCTCGGCGGCCAGACGCCCCTGGGCCTGGCCCAGAAGCTGAAGAACGCCGGAGTGCCGATCGTGGGCACCTCCCCGGAGAGCATCCACCTCGCCGAGGAGCGCGGCGCGTTCGGACGGGTCCTGCACAGGGCGGGGCTGCTCGCGCCCAAGCACGGCACCGCCACCTCCTACGAGGAGGCGCGCGAGATCGCCGCCGAGATCGGCTACCCGGTCCTCGTGCGCCCGTCCTACGTGCTCGGCGGGCGCGGCATGGAGATCGTGTACGACGACGCCACGCTGGAGTCGTACATGGCCCGCGCCACTGAGGCGAGCCCCGAGCACCCCGTCCTGGTCGACCGGTTCCTGGACGAGGCCATCGAGATCGACGTGGACGCCCTGTTCGACGGCGAGGAGCTCTACCTCGGCGGCGTGATGGAGCACATCGAGGAGGCCGGGATCCACTCGGGCGACTCGGCGTGCGCGCTGCCGCCCATCACGCTGGGGCACGAGGACATCCGCCGCATCCGGGAGTCGACGGAGGCGCTCGCGCGCGGCGTCGGCGTCCGCGGGCTCATGAACGTCCAGTACGCGCTCTCCGCGGGCGTCCTGTACGTGCTGGAGGCCAACCCCCGCGCGTCCCGGACCGTCCCGTTCGTCTCCAAGGCGACGGCCGTGCCGCTCGCCAAGGCGGCGGCGCGCGTCATGATGGGCGCCACCATCGCCGAGCTGCGCGCCGAGGGCATGCTGCCGGAGAGCGGCGACGGCGGGACCCTGCCGCTGGACGCGCCGATCGCGGTGAAGGAGGCCGTCCTCCCGTTCGACCGGTTCCGCAACGCCAGCGGGCAGGGCGTCGACACCGTGCTCGGCCCCGAGATGCGCTCGACCGGCGAGGTCATGGGCATCGACGAGGTGTTCGGCACCGCGTTCGCCAAGTCGCAGCAGGCCGCCTACGGATCGCTGCCGACCAAGGGCCGCGCGTTCGTGTCCGTGGCCAACCGCGACAAACGGCACATGGTGTTCCCGGTGAAGCGGCTCGCTGACCTGGGCTTTGAGATTCTTGCCACGGAGGGGACCGCGGAGGTCCTGCGCCGCAACGGCGTGCGTGCCAAGATCGTGCGCAAGCACAGCGACGGCCCCGGCCCGGCCGGCGAGCCCACGATCGTGCGGCGCGTCCTGGACGGCGAGGTCGACCTCATCGTCAACACGCCCTTCGGCAGCCCCGGCCAGTCCGGGCCGCGGCTCGACGGCTACGAGATCCGCACCGCGGCCGTGCTGAGGGGCGTACCGTGCGTGACGACCGTGCAGGGCCTCGCGGCGGCCGTGCAGGGCATCGAGGCCGTCGCCGGCGGCCTGGTCGGCGTCCGCTCCCTCCAGGAGCACGCCGCGCGGATCGGACGACGAGGTCGTCCCCGTGGAGATCTGGGGCAGCATGGCGTTCCTGTTCGGCGTCCTGTCCCTGGTCGCGCTG
>NZ_JBFARO010000183.1:0-13192 GCF_040677125.1 Actinomadura sp. NPDC049382 | reverse complement strand
GCGCGCCCCCGGGGGGCGGGCGCCGCCGCCGGCGGGGGGTCCCTGTCCTCCGGGCCCCCCCCCGACTCAGCGCCGCGCCCGACTCAGCGCCGCGCCTGACCCAGCGCCGCGCCCGGCTCAGCGCGGGGCGTTGATGGCGGGCGCGGCGCCCCACTTGGTGTAGGAGCCGTGCTGCACCTGGTTGCGGCCCTTCTCCGCCCCGGCGCGCACCCAGAACTTGACCGGGCGCTGCCGGGCGTCGAGCTTGATGGCGAAGGTGATCTTCTCGACGCCGGTCGCCTGCGCCATCCGCGCGTACATGGGGCCGACGCCGGGGGCCTCCGCCAGCTTCGCGGCGGGCGCCTCGCCCTCGTAGATCGCTCCCGACTTGGCGAGCTTCGTCGCCGTCCGCAGCAGGGTGGTGAGGTTCGCGACGGAGCTGCCCTGGCGGACCTGGTCGGCCACCGCCGGGTAGCCGCGCCCGCCGAACGCCGACGGCCGCCACTGCTTGCCGACCCGCACGTACAGCCGGTCCTCGACGATCACGGCGCGCACCGGCTTGCGGGCCGCGCCCGACCCGCTGATCGTCATGGAGTAGGCCGCGGGGCCGAGCGTGCCCTTGCCGCTGAGGGGGAAGCCGCAGCAGCCGGTCTGCCAGTAGCTGAACGTCGCGCCCGGGGTCTGCGCGACGGCCCGGTCGATCCGCTCGATGAGCGGCGCCGGGTTCACCCCGCCGGCCGGGAGGGTCGGCTGGGGGCTGCTGGTCTGCGCGGGCGTCGGCACCGGTTCGGGCGGCGGCGACGCCTTGTCGTCCTTCTTCAGGAGCGTCGCAGCGCCCGCGCCGCCTCCGGCGAGGACGACCAGGGCGACGGCCGCGGCCACCCACGGCACGCGGGAGCGGCGGCCGGGCTGCTTGCCGGCGACGACCGGGTTGCGGCCGCTGCTGCGGGACGGCTTGGGCTTCGGCGGCTCCGGCTGCAGCGCGGCCTGCGCGGCGAGTTCGGTGAGCCGGCCGCGGCCCTGCGCCTCCCACGACGGCCCGTAGGCGGAGACGGCCGCGTCCTCCAGCGCGCCGAGGAAGTCGGCGGCGGACTTCGGGCGGTGCTCCGGCTCCTTCGCGAGGCCCTGGTGGACGAGCGTGCGCAGCGGCCCCGGCACCTCCTCGGCCGGGACGGCCGCCTCGCGGTGCAGCCGCGCCATGTTGCGCCCCGCGTACGGGGGGCGGCCGGTGAGGCACTCGAAGAAGACCGCGGTCGCGGCGTACAGGTCGGTGGCGACGGTCGCGGGCTCGCCGTCCCACAGCTCGGGCGCCGCGTACTGCGCGCCGGACCGCACCTCGGTGCCGGCGGGCGCCGTCGCGAAGTCGGTGAGCCGGGCGTTGCCGTCGGCGTCGACCAGGATGTTCGACGGCCGCAGCGCGCCGTGCACGACGCCGTGCTCGTGCGCGGCGGCCAGGCCGAGGAGCACCCCGCCGAGCAGCGACAGGGCCGCCAGGGGGCCGCTCGGGCCCTGCGCGGCCAGCACCCGGCGCAGGCTGACGCCCTCGACCCACTGCATCACGATCGCGGCGCCGTCCGCGGACTCCACGAAGTCGTAGAAGTCGACCACGTTGGGGTCCTCGAGCTGGGACAGGGGACGCGCCGCGGCGCGGAACCGCGCCAGAAACGCCTCGTCGGCCGCGAGCGCGCCGTCGAGGTATTTGATCGCGACCTTCGTGCCGGTCGGGTCGTCGACCGCCAGCACCACGCGGCCCGAGGCGCCCCTGCCGAGCTCCCGCTCGTGGGTGAAGCCCGGGACCGTCCAGCCGTCAACCACGTTGAAAGCCCATCCCTCCGATGTCGTACTTGGTGGAATATCGGCCCGTACGGCGCGAGGTCAAGGCAAGTCGCCGAACTGCAACTGAGAGACTGCAACCGTGACTGATTTCGATCGCTCCCGCCAGCTGTTCGACCGTGCCGCCGGGGTCGTGCCCGGCGGCGTCAACTCGCCGGTGCGGGCCTTCGGCGCCGTCGGCGGGACGCCCCGCTTCATGGCGTCCGGGCAGGGCCCGTACCTGACGGACGCCGACGGCAACACCTACGTCGACCTGGTGTGCTCCTGGGGTCCGCTGATCCTCGGGCACGCCCACCCGGCCGTGGTCGAGGCGGTGCGGGACGCGGCGGGCCGCGGCACGTCCTACGGCGCGCCCACCCCGGGCGAGGTGGAGCTCGCCGAGGAGATCGTGGCGCGCACCCCGGTGGAGAAGGTCCGGCTGGTCAACTCCGGGACCGAGGCGACGATGTCGGCGATCCGGCTGGCGCGCGGCTTCACCGGACGCACCAAGATCGTGAAGTTCGCGGGCTGCTACCACGGGCACGTGGACGCGCTGCTCGCCGCGGCCGGGTCGGGCGTCGCCACGTTCGGGCTGCCCGACACGCCCGGCGTCACCGGCGCGACGACCGCCGACACGCTGATCCTGCCCTACAACGACGTCACCGCCGCGGAGATGGCGTTCCACGAGCACGGCACCGACATCGCGTGCGTCATCACCGAGGCCGTCCCGTGCAACATGGGCGTGGTCCCGCCGCTGGACGGGTTCAACGCGCTGCTGAAGCGGCTGTGCGAGCGGTACGGGGCGCTGCTGGTGATCGACGAGGTGCTCACCGGGTTCCGCGCGTCCGCGTCCGGCTGGTACGGGATCGAGGGCGTCGCCGGCGACCTGATGACGTTCGGGAAGGTGATGGGCGGCGGGCTGCCCGCCGCCGCGTTCGGCGGCCGCGCCGACATCATGGACCACCTCGCCCCGGCCGGGCCGGTCTACCAGGCGGGCACGCTGTCCGGGAACCCGCTCGCGACCGCCGCCGGGCTCGCCACGCTGCGCAACGCCACCGCCGACGTCTACGCGGCCATCGACCGGTCGGCGGAGATCGTGGGGAAGGCGGCGTCGGAGGCGCTGGAGCGGGAGGGCGTGCCGCACGTCCGGCAGAACGCCGGGAGCCTGTTCTCGATCTTCTTCAGCGACGCGCCGGTGGGCGACTTCACCGCCGCGCAGCGGCAGGACTCCAAGGCGTACGCGGCGTTCTTCCACGCCGCCCTGGAGCGCGGCGTGTACCTGCCGCCGTCGGCGTACGAGGTGTGGTTCCTGTCGGCCGCGCACGACGAGGAGGCGCTGGGACGCATCCTGGACGCCCTCCCGCACGCCGCCCGAGCCGCCGCCCAGGCGTCGTCCTAGCGGGCCCTGGCCGCCGCCTAGAGGGCCTGGAAGGCCGCCATGGCGGCGGCGACGGATTCGGGGCGCGGTGCGCGCAGGGGAGCGCGCACCGCCGGGTCGTCGATCAGCCCGACCTCGGCCAGGCACGCCTTGAGGACGGCGGGCGCCGGTTCGCCGAACAGCGCGTCCGCCATCGGGAGCAGCGCGTTGTGGAGCTTGAGGGCGTCCGTCCCGTCCCCGCGGGCCATCGCCGCGTAGGCGGACGGCGCGAGGCACGCGCACGCGGCGATGCCCCCGGCCGCGCCGAGCCGCAGCATCGGGTAGATGTACGCGTCGTCGCCGCAGAGGATCGCCTTGCCGGGGTTGGCCGCCAGCATGACCAGCGTGTCGTGGTCGATGCCGCCCGCGCAGTGCTTCATCCCGGTGACGCAGTCGAGCGCGAGGATCCGCAGGAGGGTCTCGGCGGACAGGGCCTTACCCGTCCGGTACGGGATGTTGTAGGGCAGGAGGGGGACGTCCACGGCCGCGCCGATGGCGGCGAAGTGCTCGACGACGGCCTCGTCCGAAGGGCGCAGGTAGTACGGGACGACGACCAGCAGCGCATCGGCGAACGCGGCGCGCTCGCGGGCCTGCTCGATCGAGTCGGCGGTGCCCATCGTCCCCGCGCCGACGATCAGCGGGACGCCGGACTCGCGGGCGACGCCGCCGCACACCTCCAGGACCGTCCGCCGCTCCTCGGGCGTGAGCATCGCGGCCTCGCCGGTGGTGCCGAGCGCGACCAGGCCGTCCACGCCGTTCGCCAGGCAGTGGACGGCGAGGCGTTCGAGCGACGCGGCGTCCACCTCGCCGGTGCGGGTGAAGGGTGTGACGAGCGAAGCGTGCATTCCCCGCATGTCTGCCATCGCGTGCATGTCAGCTCACCTCACGGGTTCGGAGCCTGCGGAGGGCCGCGCGGGGCCACCGCGGCCGGACGGTGCCGGCGGCGACCCCCGCGATGATCAGCGCGGCGCCGGCGAGCTGCACCGCCGTCATCCGCTCGTCCAGCAGGAGCGCCGCCGACACCAGCCCGAACGGCGGGACGAGCAGCGAGTACATGGCGACCGTCCCGGCCTCGTACCGGCGGATCAGCCAGCCCCACGCGCCGAAGCCGAACAGCGTGGCGACGTAGGCGATGAACGCGAGCGAGGCGACCCCGGCGACCGACAGGTGCCGGGCGGAGTCCGGCAGCGCCCCCGGCCCCTCGAAGACCAGCGACAGCGCCAGCAGCGGGAGGGGCGGCACGAGCGACATCCACACCATGAACCCGAACGCGTCCACCGGCTCCTTCGTGACCTGGTTCATCCGCCGCATCCCGACGTTCGCCAGGCCCCAGCCGGCCGCGCCGCCGAGGCAGACCAGGAACGCCCCCACCGGGGAGCCGCCCTCCGCCCGCGCCGCGCCGAGCAGCGCGACGCCGCCGAACGCCACGACCATGCCCGCGACCTGCCGGGCGCCGAGCCGCTCGCCGAGCAGCGCGCCCGCGAACAGCGCCGTGAAGACCGCCTGGACCTGGAGGACGACCGACGCGAGCCCCGCCGGCATGCCCATGTTCATGCCGAGGAACAGCAGCCCGAACTGCCCGACGCCGAGCGGCACCCCGATCAGCACGAACCAGCGCGCGGCCACCGGCGGGCGGCGGACGAGGAACACCGCGGGCAGCGCGGCGGCCGTGAACCGCAGGGCGGCCATCAGCAGCGGCGGGAAGTCCTCCAGCGCCACCTTGATGGGAACGAAGTTGAACCCCCACAGCGCCGCGATCACGGTGGCCAGCAGGACGTGGCGCGATCTCATCCCCCGATCGTGCCCCCGCCATTTTCTTTAGGACAAGCGAGAAATGCTTGACATCTCGTTTTAGTATTGCTTCATGCTTGATCTGGAACGGCTGCGCGCCCTCCATTCGGTCGCGACCTACGGCTCGGTCAGCGCCGCCGCCGACGTGCTGCACGTCACCACCTCGGCGGTGTCCCAGCAGCTCGCGAAGCTGGAGCGGGAGACCGGGCAGAAGCTCCTGGAGCGCAACGGCCGCGGCGTCCGGCTGACCGACGCCGCCGAACTGCTCGTCGCGCACGCCGAGCGGATCCTGTCCCTCGTCGAGCAGGCGCAGGCCGACCTGGAGGCGCACCGCGGCTCCGTCGTCGGCCAGCTCACCCTCGCCGCCTTCCCCACCGCCGTCCGCGGGCTCGTGCCGAGCGCGCTGCGCGCCCTGCGCGCCGACCACCCCGACCTGCGCGTCCTGCTCCGCGAGGAGGACCCGATGCGCAGCATGCCGCTGGTCTCCCGCGGCGACCTCGACATGGCCGTCGTCCAGGACTGGAACAACGAGCCGCTGCCGCTGCCCGAGGGCCTGCGCAAGGGCGTCATCTGCGACGACGTCGCGGACGTGGCGCTGCCCGCCGACCACCCCCTCGCCGGCCGCGACACGATCGACCTCGGCGAGCTGGCCGGCGACCCGTGGATCAGCTCCGTGCCGGACAGCATCTGCTGCGACTGGCTGCTGCGCACCCTCCGCGCCGCCGGCAGCGAGCCCCGCATCGACCACATGGCCTACGAGTTCGCGACGCAGCTGTCCCTGGTCGCCGCCGGGCTCGGCTGCGTGATCCTGCCGCGCCTCGGCCGCTGCGACGTCCCGCCGGGCGTCGCGATCGTGCCGCTGGCCGCGCCGCTGTCGCGCCGCGTGTACGCGGTGTGGCGGGAGGAGGCGGCCCGCCGCCCGGCGATCCGCGCCGCCGTCACCGCACTGCGCGCGGCCGTGCCCGCCGACGTCCCCACCGACGCTCTCGCCGACGTCCCGGCCCCGGCCTGACCTGCCCCCGCGCCCGCCCCGGGTCGCCACGCGCGAACCTTGTTCGGTAGGTTCTCGCGATCATGGAAGGCGAGTGGCGGGTCGGCGGGTACACCGAGGTGCGCGAGCTGGGCGCGGGCGCCCAGGGGCGGGTCGTGCTCGCCCGGCACGACGCGTCCGGCACCCCGGTGGCGATCAAGTATCTGGCGGCGCGGGCGGACGAGGCGGACCGGGAGCGGCTCCGCCACGAGGCGCTCATGCTCGGCCGCGCGAACAGCCCGCACGTGGCGCGCCTCTTCCGGCTCGTCGAGGGGCCGGACACCGCCGCGATCGTCATGGAGGCCGTGGACGGCGTCTCCCTCAAGGAGGTGCTGGCGCGGCACGGCGCGCTCGGCCCGGAGGCGGCGCTCGCCGTCCTGAAGGGCTCGCTGCTGGGGCTGGCCGCCGCGCACGCGGTCGGCGTCGTCCACCGCGACTACAAGCCCGCGAACGTCGTCGTCCCTGCGGACGGGCGGAGCCGCCTCGTCGACTTCGGTATCGCCACCCCCGCCGGGGAGGAGGCGGGCGGCGCGGGGACCCCGTACTACATGGCTCCGGAGCAGTGGAGCAGGCACGTCGCCACGCCCAGGACCGACGTGTACGCCGCGACCTGCGTCTTCGTGGAGTGCGTGACCGGGCAGCGGCCCTACGGCGGTGGCCGTGCCGAACTGATGCGGGCGCACCTCACCGGCGAGATCCCCGTCGATGCCGTGCCCGAGGCGCTGCGGCCGCTCGTCCTGCAGGGCATGGCCAAGTCGCCGGAGGAGCGTCCGGCCGGCGCCGCCGCCTTCGTGGACGACCTGGAACGCACCGCCCAGGCCGCCTACGGCCGCGACTGGGAGGCTCGGGGGGTGCACGCCCTGTCCGCGGGCGCCGTCGCTCTCGCCGCGCTGTTCCCGCTCGCCGCCTGGCTGATGCCGGGCGCCGCTGGTGCGGCGTCCGCCGCCGGAGCCGGCGCCGCCGGAGCCGCCGCGGGGACGGGCGCCGCCGTCGGAGCCTCCGGCGCCGGGGTGTCCGGGGCCGGGACGGCGTCGGTCGCCGGGAAGGTCGCCGCGGGCTCCGCCGTCAAGGCGTTCCTCGGCAGCGGCGCGGGCCTCACCGCCGTCGCGGTCGGCACGGTCGCGGTCGTCGGCACGGGCGCCATCGCCGTCCAGCAGGTGACCGAGCAGGACCCGGCGCCGCGCCCCTCGGCGACGACCCGGGTCGCCGCCACCGTCGCGGACGTGAGGCCGTGCATCACGCGGGCGCCGGGCGCGGTGATCACCCCGACCGACGGCCCGGCGAAGGTGACGCTCCCCGCGCAGGTCAAGATGCCGAAGAACGCCGCCGTGTACCGCTCCGGGCAGGGGCTGCTGATCGGCCCGGCAGGGGCGGAGTGCGAGGCGTCGGTCGGCGCGAACGCGGGCGCCAGCTCGGTCGGCGACTTCGGGACGGCCCTGGTCGAGCAGAACTGGCAGGGCTCGGTCGGCGGCATCCGCATCCAGATGTGCACGTACTTCCCGGACTCCGCCCAGGCGCAGCGCGAACGCGCGCAGGGCAACGAGTGCTCGTCCATCCTGTCGACGCGCACGCCCCTGGCGACCGGCGTGCCCGGCTACCAGGCGGTGCTCACCCGCGGCCCCGGCACCGACAACCTCCCGCCGTCGCCGGCGGTGAAGGCCGAGCTGGCCGTCCTGACGCCGCGCGGCGTCACCTGGCCGATCACCTGCACGGCTCCGGCCGCCCAGTCCGCCATCTGCGACGCCGCGCTCTTCTACTGGTTCACCCAGCGGCTGGAGGACGCCAAGCCCCCGAAGGCCGACCTCGACCGCGCCGCGAAGGCCATCTCCGAGTTCGTCGCCTCCACCCGCATCTGACCCCGCCGAGCGGCGCCGCCGTACTGGTGGGACCGGGGACGGGCCGGGTGGTGAGCGCGGGTAACCTGACCGCGATGACTGACACGACGATCGTTCACCTGCTCCGGCACGGTGAGGTGCACAACCCCGAGGGCGTCCTGTACGGGCGGCTGCCCGGGTACCGGCTGAGCGAGGACGGCGTCCTGATGGCGAAGGCCGCCGCCAAATGGTTCACCGACCGGGACGTGACCGCGCTGTTCTCCTCGCCGATGCAGCGGGCGCTGGAGACCGCCGCGCCCCTCGCGGACGCGATGGACCTGCCCGTCACCGTGGACGACCGTCTGATCGAGGCCGACAACCACTTCGAGGGGCTGACGTTCGGGGCCGGGGCCGGGTCGCTGCGCCGCCCCGAGCACTGGCGCCACCTGGTCAACCCGGTCAAGCCGTCGTGGGGCGAGCCGTACAAGCAGCTCGCCGCCCGGATGCGCGCCGCCGTGATCAGGGCGCGGGAGGCGGCGCGCGGGCACGAGGCCGTGTGCGTCAGCCACCAGCTGCCGATCTGGATCCTGCGGCTGCACGCCGAGCACCGCCGGCTGTGGCACCACCCGGGCCGCCGCGAGTGCGGGCTGGCCAGCCTGACGAGCCTGACGTTCGAGGGCAGCCGGCTGGTGGAGGTGGCCTACTGCGAGCCCGCCGCCGGCATCGCGAAGGGCCCCAGTGTCGCGGGTGCCTGACCGCACCGCTAAGTTGAGTACTACGTCTTGTAGTAGTAGGAGGGTCCGTTGAGCCCCCGAGTCTCCCCGCTGCGCGCCGCCGCCGCTGCCGCCGCGCTCTGCGGCCTGCTGGCCGGCTGCGCCGGGACCAACGCCTCCGGGAGCGGGCCGGACGGCGGCGACAACCGCTTCATCGCCGGCGACGGCAACATCACCGAGTACAAGCCCGCCGGCCGCAAGGGCCTCCAGGACGTCACCGGGCAGCGCCTCGACGGCAAGGCGTTCCACCTGTCGGAGCTCAAGGGCAAGGTCGTCGTCGTCAACTTCTGGGCGTCGTGGTGCGCGCCGTGCCGCGGCGAGGCGCCGTCGCTGGAGCAGGTCTACACCGAGAAGAAGGCCGCGGGCGTCGAGTTCCTCGGCGTCAACTTCAAGGACTCCAAGGCCAACGCCCAGGCGTTCGAGCGCAAGTTCAAGGTGACCTTCCCGAGCCTGTACGACGCCGACGGCCAGGTCACGCTGGCGTTCCGGGAGGTGCCGCCGAGCGCGATCCCGAGCACCCTCGTCCTCGACCGGCAGGGCCGCGTCGCCGCCCGCATCATCGGCGCCACGACGTACTCCAAGCTGAACCCCCTGGTCGCCAAGGTCGTCCAGGAAAAGTGAGTACGGTCAGCGAGACGGTGGTCGGCGGGTCGCTGGTGGCGGCGGCGCCGCTCGCCGCGCTCGCCGGGCTCGTCTCGTTCGCCTCGCCGTGCGTCCTGCCGCTGGTCCCCGGCTACCTGTCGTACGTGACCGGGATGACCGGCGCCGACCTCGCCGACCAGCGGCGCGGGCGGCTCGTCGCCGGGGCGCTGCTGTTCATCGCGGGCTTCAGCGTCGTGTTCGTCAGCTACGGCGCGGTCTTCGGCGGGCTCGGCCGGTGGCTGCTGGAGTACCAGGACACGATCACCCGCGTCCTCGGCGCCGTCACGATCGTGTTCGGGCTCGCGTTCATGGGGCTCATCCCCGGCCTCCAGCGGACCCTGAAGTCGGGGCGGCTCCCGGCGGCCGGGCTGGCCGGCGCGCCGCTGCTCGGCGTCCTGTTCGGGCTCGGCTGGACGCCCTGCATCGGGCCGACGCTCGGCGCCGTGCAGGGCCTCGCGATCGCCGAGGCGAGCGCGGAACGGGGCGCGCTGCTGTCGCTGGCGTACTGTGTCGGGCTCGGCCTCCCGTTCGTGCTCACCGCGATCGCCTACCGCAGGGCGCTCGGCGCGTTCGGCGCCGTGAAGCGCCACTACCCCCTGGTCATGCGGATCGGCGGGGGGATGCTCGTCCTCATCGGGGTGCTGCTGGTGAGCGGCCTGTGGGGTGACCTGACCATCGAGCTGAAGTCGTGGATCAGCGGCTTCGAACCGGTGATTTGAGATGACTGACACCAAGCACGACCTCAAGGACGACCCCCGGGAGTCCGGTACCGAGGCACCCGCCGCGCGGCAGGCGCCGGCGGAGGTGCCGCACCCGAAGGGCATCGGCCCGCTCGGCTGGCTGCGGTGGGGCTGGCGGCAGCTCACCACCATGCGCACCGCGCTGATCCTGCTGTTCCTCGTGGCGCTCGGGTCGGTGCCCGGGTCGATCCTGCCGCAGCGGGGGCAGGCGCCGGAGAAGGTCGTCGCCTACCTGGACGAGCACAAGACGCTCGGCCCGTGGCTCGACAAGTTCTCGATGTTCGACGTGTTCGCCGCGCCCTGGTTCGCGGCGATCTACATCCTGCTGTTCGTGTCGCTGGCGGGCTGCGTGCTGCCGCGGGCCGTCCAGCACTACAAGTCGATGCGGGCGCGCCCGCCTGCGGCGCCCCGCAACCTCGGGCGGCTGCCGCAGTCGGCGAAGTACGAGACGGACGCCTCCCCGGAGGAGGTCCTCGCCGAGGCGCGCACGGCGCTGCGCGGGCGTCGGTTCCGGGTGGACGAGTCCGGCGGCGCCGTCGCCGCCGAGAAGGGCTACCTGGGCGAGTCGGGCAACCTGCTGTTCCACCTGGCGCTGCTCGCGCTGCTGTTCGCGCTCGGCCTCGGCAACCTGCTCGGCTACCGGGGGAACGTGCTGCTCACCGAGGGCAAGACGTTCGCGAACTCGCTCGGCCTGTACGACCAGTTCGAGCCGGGGCGCGCGTTCACCACCGGCGAGCTGGCCCCCTTCACGATGACGCTGGACGACTTCAAGGCGACGTACGAGACCGACGGCGCCAAGCGCGGCCTGGCGACCGACTTCAACGCGCGGGTCCGGTACCGGGAGAGCCCGGACGCCGAGGAGAAGCCGTACGACCTGAAGATCAACCATCCGCTGATGGTCGGCGGCGCGAAGGTGTACCTGCTCGGCCACGGGTACGCGCCCGCGTTCACCGTCCGGGACGCCAAGGGCAACGTCGCCTTCCAGGACACCGTGCCGTTCCTGGAGATGGAGCCGCGCAACCTGACGTCCGAGGGCGTCATCAAGGTCCCCGACGCCCAGCCCGACCAGCTCGCCTTCTACGCGATCCTGTGGCCGACGGCGGTCGCCAGCGAGGACGGCAAGCAGATCGTCTCGGGGTTCCCGGCGCCGCTGCGCCCGGTCGTCACGATCACCGCGTTCAAGGGCGACATCGGCCTGGACTCCGGCACCCCCCAGTCGGTCTACAAGCTGGAGGGGATCGGCAAGACGCTGCAGCCGGTCAAGGACGGCCAGAAGCTGCTGGAGCCGGGGGAGACGTTCAAGCTCCCGAACGGGGCCGGCTCGATCACGTTCGACGGGCTCAAGGAGTGGACGAGCCTGTCGGTCAACCGCGACCCGGGCCGCATCCCGGCCCTGGTCGCGTCCATCCTCGCGGTGCTGGGCGTGGCGACCTCGTTCATGGTCCGGCGGCGCAGGGTGTGGGTCCGTGCGAGCGCCGGGAAGGGCGGGCGTACGGTGGTGGAGGTCGGCGGTCTCACGCTGGGGAACCCGACCTCGGAGTTCGACGACATCGTGACCGCGCTGCGCGGTCCGGCGGACGGGCCCGCCCCCGAGCCCGAGTCAGGCGAGCCCGAGTCCGACGAGCCCGAATCCGGTGAGCCCGAGTCGGGCGAGCCCGAGTCAGGTGAGCCCGGCCCCGACCCCGACGCCGATCAGGAATCCGGGTCGGCGCCCGAACCGAAGGAGTGACGAGGTGAGCACTGCCGACCTCGCGAACCTGAGCGACAAGCTCATGCTGACCACCGTCGTGATGTACATCGTCGCGATGGTCGCCTACGCCGCCGACCTGGGCTTCGGCCGCCGCCGCGCGGCCGCCGCCCCGGCGGCCGCGGCGGAGTCGGCGGAGGCGCCGGCGAAGGTGCTGGTCGGCGCCGCGGGCGCCGAGACCGTCGCGGGCGGCGCCGGCGGCGGCACCGCCGCGGCCGAGGCGGGGCAGGACGGGGCCGAGCCCGGCCGCGTCCGCGCCGACTGGGCCCGGCTCGCGATCCTGCTGAACGTCCTCGGCTGGGGCGCGCACCTCGGCGTGCTGGTGACCCGCGGCCTCGCCGCGAACCGGTGGCCGTGGGGGAACATGTACGAGTTCCTCACCGCGATCGCGTTCGCCGCCGTCACCGCGTTCCTGGTCGTGCTGATCCGGTACCGGGCGCGCTTCCTCGGCGCGTTCGTCATGATCGCCGCCGCCGTCGCGCTCGGCGTCGCGAACATCTGGCTCTACGACTCGGTCGGCCCGGTCACCGCCGCGCTCAACTCCTACTGGATCGCCCTGCACGTGTCCGCCGCGATCATCGCGACCGGCGCGTTCACCGTGGCGGGCGCCGCGACCCTCCTCTACCTGGTGAAGGACCGCGCGGAGGCCCGCGGCGGCGCCGCGGAGGGCGGCGTGCTGTCGCGGTTCCCGTCGACCGACGGCCTGGACCGGCTGTCGATGCGGGTCACCACGTTCGCGTTCCCGATCTGGACCGCCGCCATCATCATGGGCGCGATCTGGGCCGACCAGGCGTGGGGCCGCTACTGGGGCTGGGACCCCAAGGAGATCTGGTCCTTCATCACCTGGATCATCTACGCCGCCTACCTGCACGCCCGCGCCACCGCCGGCTGGAAGGGCCGCAAGGCCGCGGTCCTGTCGCTTGTCGCGTTCGCCGCGCTGATGTTCAACTTCTTCGGCGTGAACTACATGTTCTCGGGCCTGCACTCCTACGCCTGAGCGAAGCGAACCGGGGGGCGTGGGGGCGTCGCACGCCCCCGTGAGTGACTCGCGGGGATGACGGGATGTCGGGTTCCGGCTTACCCTGCCTCCGGGGACCCGGTCCAGCGGCGCACGCCGCTCGATACCCCGCGGGTCCCGCGGACAGAGGAGCCCGATGCGCTTCAAAGGCGTCCACCGCAAACCCCGGGAGCAGCGGGCCCGGGAGGTGCTCCGCGGCGGCCGGTTCCGACCCGAGGCGGGCCGGGACGGCGCCGGCGGGGACGAGCTCGCCTACGCCTCGTCCCCGCCCGACTCGGGGCGGACGCGGCCGCGCAGCAACCAGCCGCGGGACCGGTTCGGCCGGTTCCGCAAGGCGGGCCGCGACGACGACTTCGCGGTGGAGGGCCCGGACGCCGGGCCGGCCGGCGCGGACACCGCCGGCGGCCCGCGCGGGCTGACCGGCCGGCT
>NZ_JBFARO010000182.1:0-13316 GCF_040677125.1 Actinomadura sp. NPDC049382 | reverse complement strand
CCGGAGTGGCCCAGCGGGTTGCTGCGGCCCCAGGTGCCGGACGCGTCGATGACCGCGCGGGCGGCGATGTCGTCCACGGCTCCGTCCGGGCCCACGGCGCGGACCAGCAGCGGACGCTCCGCACGCCCGACCGTGCGGGTCACGTCCACGCCCTGCCGGGTCACCGCCACCACGCGGGTGCCGGTGCGGACCCGTCCGGCCAGCGCGGGAACCCGAGCGAGCGGCGCCAGGTAGTCGCGGACGAGTTCGGCACCCGTCGGCAGGCCCTCCGGGTCGGGCAGACGCCACCCGGTCGGCTCCAGAAGCCGCCGGGCGGCCGCATCGGTGTCGTACCGCCACGGCGAGAACAACCGCACATGCCCCCACTCCGAGACCGCCGCGCCCACTTCTCCCCCGGCCTCCAGCACGAGGAACTCCTGATCGCGCTCGGCGAGATGGGCGGCGGCGGCCAGCCCGACCGGCCCGGCACCGATCACCACCACCGGCAGCCCGTCGAGCGGCCCCTGCTCGACGCAGCCGCAGCCGGCGCCGGTCTTGGCCTGCTGGACGGTGGCACCGGGGTCTACGGCCTGCTCGGCGTCGGTGCAGCACGCGCTGACACCGCAGCAGCTGCTTGCGCTGGCGGGGGCGTCCGGGGAGGCTGCTGGCTCCGGTCGTCCGGTTTCGTCGTTCACGATGACTCCTTGTCGGTTCGGTCATGGGTGTCGGGCGCCGGGGAATGTTGTCAGAGGCGGGTGCGGTAGGCGGCGGTCGTCACGCGGTCGATGTGTGCGGCGGAGCGGCATGCGGGCGTGCAGACCTGGCCGCAGGTCTCGCAGAAGGACACGGCCTTGACGCGCCGGGCGGTGATCCGGGCGAGCAGCGTCTTCATCTCCGACTCCTTGTTTAGATACCTGTCTAAGCAGGCGCCAGTTTGCATCACTGGATAGATAGATGTCAAATTAGATGCATGTCTAAGATTCTGGAGCTTGAGGACGTGACCGACCCCGCCTGCTGCGCACCGTTGAGCGGTCCGGCATTGAGCGAGGCGGAGGCCACTGAACTGGCCAAGGTGTTCAAGGCGCTGTCCGATCCGGTGCGGTTGCGTCTGCTGAACATGATCGCCTCGGTGGACGGAGGCGAGGCGTGCGTGTGTGACCTGACCGGCGCGTTCGACCTCACCGCGCCGACCATCTCCCACCACCTGAAGGTGCTGCGCCAGGCCGGGCTCATCGAGGGTGAGCGGCGCGGCACGTGGGTGTACTACCGGGTTGTGCCGGAGAGGTTGACCCGCCTATCGGGTCTGTTCGCCCTGCCGGCTCTAGTCCCGGCCTGATTCCAGAGGCTGTCCCGCTCTGGGGGCGGTCATCGGGTCGATGTCAGCGCGCCGTCGGGGGTGCGTGTCTGCTTGCGCAGCCGGGTGAGGACGTGCCGGGCGTCGGCGGCGACTCCGCGCAGGGTGGCCGAGGCGAAGGAGCGCTGCCATTCCAGGCCGACGAATCCCAGTCCCGGATGGGTGGCCGAGACGCCGCCCCGATGGCAGGGCTGCCCGTCGCCGTCCAGTGCGCCCAGCGGGGCGAGATACTCCACGCCCGGCCGGAACCCGGTGGCCAGCAGCACCACGTCGACGTGTTCGCGGGTCCCGTCGCTCCAGAGGACTTGGTCGCCGTCCAGGCGAGTGAACATCGGGCGGCGGTCGGGGTTGCCGGTGGCGATGGCATCGCGGTAGGTGCCGGTGTCGAACACCGGGGTGCCCTTGCCGCCGGTCAGCAGCGGGCGCGCCCACCCTGCGGCGTCCAGTCCGGTGCGCTGCAACCAGATGTGCATGTCGACCCCCAGCACGCGCTGGGGCATGAAGCGGAGCGGGTGCCGGGTCGCCAGCGCGACGTCGGCGACCGCGGCCAGTTCGATCGCGATCTGCACGGCCGAGTTCCCGCCTCCCACCACCACGACGCGCTGGCCGGTGAACGGTCCGGGACGGCGGTAGTCGGACGAGTGCAGCACCGTGCCGGGGAAGCCGTCCAGTCCCGGCAGGTCCGGGCGGTGGGGGCGGCTGAATCCGCCCGTCGCGGCGATGAGCAGCGGCGCGGCGAAGACCTCACCGCTCGTCGTGACCACCTCGAACCCCGGTCGTGTGCCGTCCTTGGCAGCCACGACCGTTTTGACTCGGTGACCAGTACGGATGTCGGCGTCCAGATGGGCGGCGTAGTCGGTCAAGTAGGCCACGACCTCATCCCGCGTGGGGTAGCCGTCCGGATCGCCGGGGAACTCCGCTCCGGGCAGAGCGCTGCGCCGGGCCGGTGAGAACAGGGTGAGGCTGTCGTAGTAATGCGGCCAGGACCCGGCCGGCTGGCCGGCCGCCTCCAGGACGATGGGCGCCAAGCCCAGAGACCGGGCAATGCGGGCGGCGGCCAGACCAGCCTGGCCGCCGCCGATGATGACGAGTGGTGCAGTGGTGAGCATGAAGCGAACATATCAACATTTCATAAAATAATGAAGTGCTGATATGTGGCGTATGCTGGGCGCACACCTCGGGGAGGAGCCAGCGGCGATGGGCGAGTCGGTCGAGAAGACGGTCCCCGCACGGGGCGGTTGCGAGGCGGTGCCGGCCGCTCAGCTCGGCGCCGGAGCACGCGAGTTCCTCAAGGCGCTGGCCAGCGAGCAGCGGCAGCAGATGCTCGAACTCTTCGCCGGCGGCATCGAACTCACCGTCGGCACGGTCGCCGAGCGCCTCGGGGTCGGCCAGTCCAACGCCTCGCAGCAGCTCGCGCTACTGCGCCGAGGCGGCCTGCTCACCTCGCGCAGGGACGGCAAGCAGGTCTTCTACCGCATCGACTCCGCCGCGGTCGACCGGTCACTCGCCGAACTCCGCGCCTACCTGCACACCTGCTGCCCACCCGGCAACTGAGCCCCCTAGGTCGCGTCCGGTGGATCATGCGTTGATCCAGAGCAGGGCTGTGACCAGGACGATTCCTGCGCGGTAGTTGCGGGCGAGCTGTCGGCCCGGGTGGCGATGGCGCGCCATTGTTTGAGGCGGCCGATGCAGCGTTCGACCACGTTGCGGCGCCGGTAGAGAGCCGGGTCGAACACCGGAGGCCGCCCGCCGTGCGGGCCGCGGCGGGTGCGTCCGGCCCTCTGATCGACGCGTTCGGGGATGGTGACGGCGATGCCCCGCTGGCGCAGGGTCCGGCGGATCGCCGCCGAACTGCAGGCCTTGTCTGCGATCACCCGGTCCGGTCGGCACCGCCGACGTCCCGCCCCAGGCGCGGCACCCGAATCCCGGCGAGGACGTCGGGGAAGGCGGTGCAGTCGTTGACGTTGCCGGCGGTGACCACGATCGACAGCGGCATTCCGCGCCCGTCGACGGCCAGTGGACCTTGTGGTCAACCCGCCCTGTGACCGCCCGAGCGCCTGATTGCTCTTTGATGCCTGATTCGTCCCACCTGGTTCCCTTTTCTGCGGGCACCGGCGGCATGCTGACAGGCGGGTCGCGCACCATGCGCAGTTGGTGGTGCGCGGTCTAGCGGGCTTGTTCGAGTTCGCAGGCTCTTTCGTTACCGGTCGGGGTGCGGCGGAGCTGGTAGTGCCAGGCATAGGGCGTCCAGGGCTGCGGCGAATGCGTGGTCCGATGGGGTGCCGTAGCCGATGACCAGGCCCTCGCGCGGTGGTAGGGCGCTGTCGGGGTGGCGGTAGGGGCCCAGCCCGTCGAGAGCCAGTCCTTGCCGGCGGGCCGCGCGGAGAGCCGCTTGCTCGGTGTTCTCCGGCAGTTCGAGGACGGCGTGCAGTCCCGCCGCGACGCCGCTGACCCGGATGTGCGGGGCGCGTTCAGCGATCACGTTCGCCAGCAGGTCGCGCCGCCGCCGGTAATGCTTCCGCATATGACGCAGATGCCGGTCGTAGGCGCCGCGAGCGATGAAGTCGGCGAGGGTGAGCTGGTCGAGGACGCCGGACCACATCTCCCTGGGCCCCTTGGCGGTGAGCACGTCGTCGACGAGCCATCCCGGTAGTGCCATCCAGCCGAGCCGCAGCGCCGGGGACAGGCTCTTGCTCGTCGAGCCGATGTAGACGACCCGGTCGGGGTCGAGGCCTTGCACCGCGCCGACCGGCTGCCGGTCATAGCGGAACTCCCCGTCATAGTCGTCCTCTAGCAGGACCCCGCCGCTGGAACGGGCCCAGTCGATGACCGCCGCCCGGCGTTCCGGATGCAGCGGGCCGCCGATGGGGAACTGGTGCGCCGGCGTGAGCAGCGCGGCCCCGGCGCCGGTGCCCGGCAGTTCCTCGATCCTGGCTCCGTAGGAGTCGACCGTCAGGGGGACGGTGCGCAGCCCCATCTCATCGAGGATGCCGCGGTGGAATTCCAGTCCGTACGACTCCACCGCGATTGGGCCATTCAGCACGCCGCCCAGTAGCCGCAGCGCGTGGGCGAAACCGGAGCAGATGACGATCCGGTCGGGTTCGGTGCGCACGCCCCTGGCGCGGGCCAGGTACTCCGCAAGGGCTTCCCGCAGTTCGACCCGGCCGCGTGGATCCCCCACTCCGAAGGCGTCGTTGGGTGCGGCGGCCATGGCCGCGCGGACGGAGGTGACCCAGGCGGACCGAGGGAAGGCGGCCGCATCTGGGGAACTGGGCATCAGATCGTGAACGACGCGACGCGGTGCCCGGCGTTGCGGGCGTTGCGCCTGGACGGCGTGGAGTGGTGCGGTCCTTCTGGCGACCCGGGTGCCGGAACCCTGGCGGGCGGACAGCCATCCTTCCTCCGCGAGTTCGGCGTAGGCGGCGGCGACGGTGTTGCGGGCGATGCCCAGGTCGTTGGCGAGGCTTCGGTACGGCGGCAGCCGCGTTCCGGGCGCGAGCCGGCCGGAGCGGACAGCCTCCCGCAAGGCGTGCATGAGCCGGCTCCGCAGATTTCCCTCGCCGGAGAGTTCGAGGTGGAGGTCGGTGCCCGCGGACTGCTCGGCCTCGATTTCCGGGCCCGCCGGCCTCTGAACATTGGCCCACGTTTCCTCCATGAGAATGCACCATACCTTGGGCCGGTTCGATGCTTACGGTCGATGCATGACCACGGTTCAGGTACCTCAGCGAATGAACTTCTCCACCGTCTCTCCCAAGGTCTTCAAGGCCGTCCTCGCCCTTGACGCCGCAGCTCGCGAGGGACTCGACCCCGTCCTGCTGGAACTGGTGCAGATCCGCGCCTCGCAGATCAACCACTGCGCGTACTGCATCGACTACCACACGTCTGACGCTCGCAGGGCCGGGGAGTCGGAAGAACGGATCTACCAGCTCTCCGCGTGGGAGGAGTCGAGCCTGTTCACAGCGAAAGAGCGGTCGGCCCTGGCCCTCACCGAGGCCATCACCCTCCTGCCCCAGGGCGTGCCGGACGAGGTTTACGAGGAGGCCGCGAAGCACTTCGAGGAGAAGGAGCTCGCCCAGCTCATCGCGCTCATCTTCACCGTCAACGCGTGGAACCGCATGAACGTCACCACGCGCAAGACGCCCGGCACCGAGTGACCGACTGATCGTCCGCGGGCGGTGGCCGCCCTGCCGGCCATCGCCCGCCGCATGCCATGGACCTCTTCCCTGTTGAAAGGCCGACGAAGCCGTGACCACCATTGAGACCGAGGCGTCCGCCGCCACCGATCGTTCACCCGTCAGGGGCTGGCTCGCCGTACTTGCGGTGACCCTGGGCATCTTCTCCCTGATGACCTCCGAGCTGCTCCCCGTGGGCCTACTCACCCCGATCGGCACCGACCTGGTCGTCTCCGAAGGCACCGCGGGACTGATGGTGACCGTCCCCGGCCTGGTCGCCGCCATCTCGGCGCCTCTGGTCACCGTGGCGACCGGGCGCATCGATCGCCGCATCGTGCTGGCGGTCCTGATCGGCCTGATGGGCGCGGCCAACCTGGCCTCCGCCGTCGCCACCAGCTTCGCGGTGGTCCTGGCCGCCCGGTTCCTGATCGGCATCGGCGTCGGCGGCTTCTGGTCCATCGCCGGCGGCATCGCGCTGCGGCTGGTGCCGGCGAAGCACACCGCCCGGGCCACCGCCGTCATCTTCGGCGGCGTGGAGACCGCGTCCGTCCTCGGGGTGCCCACCGGGACGTTCATCGGCGACCACAGCGGCTGGCGTACGGCGTTCGCCGCCGTGGGCACCCTCGGACTGGTCGCCCTGGTCTGCCTGGTCTTCCTGATGCCGAAGGTGCCGGCCGAGCGGACCCTCACGCTCCCGGCCCTGCCGAAGGTCTTCAGGAGCAACGCCGGTGTCCGGGCCGGCATCGCCCTCACCTTCCTGGTCATCACCGGCCACTTCCTGGCCTACACGTTCGTCCGACCGATCCTCCAGAGCGACGGGGTCGGCGACGGCTCGATCAGTGTGCTGCTGCTGACGTTCGGAGTCGCCGGCATCTGCGGCAACTTCATCGCCGGAGCCCTCGTCACCAACAGGCTCCGGCAGAGCGTCATGGGAATCTCGGTACTCCTCACCGCGGCCATGGTCACTCTCGCGCTCGTCGACACGGGCACCCTCACCGCGGGCGCGATCCTGGTCCTGTGGGGCCTGGGCTACGGCGCGGTGCCGGTCACCTTCCAGACCTGGATCCTCGACGCCGCGCCGGACGCCACCGAGGCGGCCACCTCGCTGTACGTTTCCGCGTTCAACCTGTCCATCGCGCTCGGTGCGCTCTTCGGCGGCTTCGCCGTCGACGGCACCGGCACTACAAGCGTGCTGTGGATCGGCGCGGTCCTGGCCATCCTGGCGTTGTTCGTGCTGCGCCGACCCCAGCGCGCCGCAGTCATGCCCGCCGAGTAACCGGCGGATCGTCCCGCCGTCGGCTGGTCAGCTCGCTCCCCTTCGACGGATTGACTGCACGGGACGGAACGGGCGCCTTCGCCTAGCGCGGCTGTCACCGTACGTCCAGGACGGACCGGCTCTGGAGCAGCCAGACCGGGCAGAGCACACGTTGCCGAGGACGTCACGCCCCCGGCGCCCGGCTCTGCCCTTCTCCTTCACTTCTCCGATAGGAGCCCGCTGACCAGGTTCTCGATGCGCTTGCGAATTTCGTCGCGGATCGGACGGACGGCGTCGACGCCCTGTCCGGCAGGGTCATCGAGAGTCCAGTCCAGGTAGCGCTTACCGGGGAAGACCGGGCAAGTGTCACCGCATCCCATGGTGATGACCACGTCGGATGCCCGGACGGCATCGACCGTGAGCACCTTGGGGGTCTCGGCGGAGATGTCGATACCCTCCTCCGCCATCGCCTCGACCACCGCCGGATTGACCTGGTCGGCAGGCGCGGACCCGGCGGAGCGCACTTCGATCCGGTCACCTGCCAGGTGGGTGAGGTAGGCGGCGGCCATCTGGGAGCGTCCGGCATTGTGCACGCAGACGAACAGGACACTGGGCTTGGCAGAGCGAGCCTGATCAGGCACCGGCGTTCCTTCGCTGTTCAAGGCCGGGCTGGTCGAGGGTGGTCAGCAGGTCGGTGACGAGCAGGTCGAGTTCGTCGCGAATGCGGCGGATCTCGGCCAACGGTTGATGGGCCGGGTCGGGGACGGCCCAGTCCAGGTACCGGGTGTGCGGCAGGAGTGGGCAGGCGCCGCCGCAGCCCAGCGTGATCACCAGGTCGGCGGCAGCGACCAGTTCGTCGGTCAGCGGTTTAGGGAACTCAGCCGACAGGTCGACCCCGATCTCGGCCATGACATCGACGACGGCCAATTCCAGTTCCGCCGCCGGCGCGCTGCCGGCCGAGCGGGCGTGTAGGCGTCCGCACCCCCGGGTCATGGCGAGCGCGGCCGCCATCTGGGACCGGCCGGCGTTGGCGTCGCAGACGAACAGCACCTCGGGGACCGGTTTGTCGAGCCGTCCCTCGGCTTGGGCGAGGGCGGTGAGCCGCGCGGCGGCGAACCGTTCGGCCAGCACCACCAGGTGGGCGTCGACTCTCGCGGTGGCGTGCAGTTGCCGGTAGGAGTCGGTGACCAGACGGCGGGCGGTCTCGACAGAGACCAGGCCATGGAACCTGGCGGCCAGCCGCGCCGCGATGCGGTCGAACAATGCCTCGCCTGGTGTGCAGGTCACCGTTCGTCTCCCCGACACATCTGGAGGCCAACACTCAGGGCCGTCACCGGCCAGCGGCCCCTACTCGCCGCTCGAACCGGACCGGCCCGCCTGGTACGGCTTGTGAAGGAACTCGGTTCGCGAGCCTCACAGGCGGCGGTCATCGTCGTGCCACCGCCCGGCGGGTTGGAATCGGCGACGCAGCCACAGCGACACGTACACCAGCCCGACCAGGACCGGGACCTCGATCAGCGGCCCGACCACGCCCGACAGGGCCTGCCCGGAGGTGACGCCGAAGGTACCGATGGCAACGGCGATGGCCAGCTCGAAGTTGTTCCCCGCGGCGGTGAATGCGAGCGTCGCGGTGCGCGGATAGGGCAGCCGGACGGCGCGTCCGAGGGCGAAGGACCCGCCCCACATGAGCGCGAAGTAGGCCAGCAGCGGCAGCGCGATACGGGCGACGTCGGTGGGCTGGTTGGTGATGGTGTCGCCTTGGAGGGCGAACAGGATGACGATGGTGAACAGCAGCCCGTACAGCGCGACGGGGCCGATCCGGGGCAGGAACCGCTGCTCGTACCACGCGCGGCCGCGGGCCCGCTCACCCAGGCGGCGGGTGAGGTAGCCGGCCGCCAGCGGGACGCCCAGGAACACCAGCACGTTGACCACGATCTTGCCGACGGAGAAGTCCACTTCGTCGGTCGCCAGGCCCAGCCACCCGGGGAGGACCTGCAGGTAGAACCAGCCGAGCACACCGAACGCGATGACCTGGAAGATGGAGTTGAGCGCGACCAGCACGGCGGCGGCCTCCCGGTCGCCGCAGGCCAGATCGTTCCAGATGATGACCATCGCGATGCAGCGGGCCAGCCCGACGATGATCAGACCGGTGCGGTACTCGGGCAGGTCCGGCAGGAAGATCCAGGCCAGCGCGAACATCACCGCCGGACCGACCACCCAGTTCAGCAGCAGCGAAGCCGCCATGAGGCGGCGGTCGCCGGTGACGGTGTCGAGCCGGTCGTAGCGGACCTTGGCCAGCACCGGGTACATCATCACCAGCAGGCCCAGCGCGATCGGCAGCGAGATCCCGCCGGCCTCGACCCGGGCCAGCGCGTCGTCAAGGCCGGGGACGGCGCGTCCCAGCCCGAGGCCGAGCACCATCGCCGCGATGATCCACACCGGCAGGAACCGGTCGAGGGTCGACAGCCCGGCCACCACCCCCGCTTCCTGCGGACGTGTGGCGGCGCCGGAGTCTTGCGTACTGGTCACGTGCACGGCCTCTTCCGCTGATGAGCCCGGGACTCGCGGGCGGCGGCGGCCAGTCCTCCGAGTTCGGCGGCCAGGTGCTCCAGCACCTCGGGCCGTAGCCGGTAGTAGGTGAACCGTCCGCAGGGCTCGGTGTCCACGAGCCCGGCTTCGCGCAGTGCCCGCAGGTGGTTGGAGATGTTGGTCTGCCTGGCGCCGGTCTCCTCGACGAGGTGGCAGTTGCACAACGCCTCTTCACCCAGGAGCGACACGATCTGCGCACGCAGCGGGTCGGCCAGCAACCTCAACACATCAGTTTGAACTGACATCACGCCTGGATGATACATGACGTCCAGGGACGGCCCACTCGGACGCCCACTGCAGCGAGCGCCGCCACACCCAGCCAGCACCGACAACGTGAGAGCGGTCCGCGCGAAGCGCCAACAGCGCGCTTGACTGAGCGAGCATCATCACTGTTGGTAGCCAGGTGTGGTGATCATCAACTCATCGCCCCTGCCAGAAGCGCGGGTGCTGCCCACCGGCGCCCTCGCTGACGCCGGTGGGCAGCATCCGTGGTCAGCGCCAGGCTCGCCACCCTTGGCACCGTGGCCAGATATCTCGCCGGAGCGTCTGGGGCAACCTCATACCCTCCGCTGCCTAGGACAGACGCGACGAACCCGAACTACCGTTTGCCCTGCCCCCCGACCAGACAACCCTCCACACCTGGAAGTGGACGTTCTCCGAGCCGTGCCCGGCGTGATCAGGATCGTCCGAGTAGCGACGCTCGGACCAACGCGGCACTGCCGGACGCCGTACCGATGCGGGTACGGCCTCAGCGTCCCCGCAGCGGTACGGCCACACCGAAGACAGGGGCTCGCGCCTACGAACTACTAGGCCGCCGTGGGCGCGTCGGGTGCTGGGTTGGGTTCGGGTCGAGTGCCGACGCCGCTTCCCTTGCTGCTGAGAGCGATATGCACGCAGCGCGGCAGTGGTGTCGATCCAAATCACCCGGATGCTTGCGCGGTCTTGGGCGGACACACCCACAGCCGTCGCTACTGCAGTCGACGCGATCTTCTCGCTCTCAATCTCGAAGTCGGCCTGGCCTTGTGTCCGGCGTGGCGTCGCTCGCCGCACGGCTCATCACGGGACTGGGAAAATGCCCATTGAAGCCCGTCGGCGTGCTCGCCCTCGGTTGAGTCGTCGGGGAGCAGCAACACCAGGACCGCGGGCGGATCACATGGCGCCATTTCGCCACCACGTCGTCGGTGAGAAGTTGCAATCAATTGACGATGCGCCCGTACCTGGACGGTGCAACCACGACGCCCAGACGACCTTGCCAGTAGCCGTGGCACCGGCCGTGATGGGCTACAAGCCCCATTCCGAAGCCAGAGCTTCGACAAGTTGCAGCCCTTGACCACTTTCATCCTCGATACCGCCCATCCGGAACCGGTACAGGCTCGCGACCTAGTCAGGAAGACGGTGCGTAGAACTGGTGGAGAGCCCAGGATGGATGACCGACCTGCGGCGCTCCTGTGCGTGCCTGTCATCTATGGCTTACTCAGTGGACGGACGACAGCTGCATGTCACGAGCGAGATCAGAGTCTGTCACGGACCCCCAGCCGCGGTGATGGCGCGCTGGTAGAGAGGCCAGCCGTTTTCCAAGCCGTCCGCCCAGTCCCACTCGTATCGGCCTGCACCGAACTCGGTGTGCTTGGGCGGGCGACCGAGCGCTTCGAAGATCTGAACGTATCGGGTGCTGGCAGTGGCGAGCCTTGCTCTCTGACGGTAACGGTCAGCGGTGGAAAAGTCGGTGATTCGCAGGTGTTCTTCATAGGGACGACCGCCGAGCTCGGCGTAGACGGTTTCGATGAATTGGCGTGTGTCGCGGGGCAGAAGCCTGACTCGGGAGGCTGTGTCCGGGGCATTCTCGCCGATGGCGGTGTACAAAGCTGCCAGGTCTCCGTTGAACCAGTGGCCGGCCGTCCCCGCGGAAAATTTGGCGAACTGACGGAAGGTCGGGGCCTTTCTCGCCACGGCGATGCGCCGATGGAGTTCACGGGCGACAGCGGCAAGTTCCTGCGTCCAGCGTTCTTGCAGGTAGGAGTCCAAGTAGCGGTTGCTCCATCCGCGACGGTGCCGGGTGATGATGTCGCGCAGGATCTCAAAACCGGCGCGGCGCTGGCCACCGCCAATGAATCTGATCGCGATGACGCCATCGGACATCTGTACCTGTTCCTCGTGCTGGATCAGCTCTTCCGGGGGCCCCAATAGGTTCTCGGCTTGCTCTAGTTCTTCGAACAAGCTTGGATGTATCGGCGTTCCCATGACCGCCAGTTCAGTGAGGGTGCGCTCGTAATAGCCGCGCAGGCCGTTCAAGGGCGTGCGCGAGGAGGGCCCCGCGCACACGAACCACGCGGTGAGACCGACGCCATGCCAGAAGGAGACCGCCGGACCGAGGGTCTCGGCCATTGCCATGTGCGGGTAGGGCTCGGTGGTGATTGCCTGCGGCCAGCGCGGCAAGACCGTGCCGCTCCACAGTTCCTCCACCTCGGCCACGAGGTCAGTGGGCAGGAACCGCTCGAAGAGTCGCGGAGCGGGACAGGGAAGGGGGCCGATGCTGTGGGGGGCGTCCTCGACCAGACCCCACAGGTCGGGCATTCCGGTGCGTTGGCTGGCGTGGGCGGCATCGAAGTGCCGCCACCACGATCGCAGAGCGGTCACGCGTCGCTCGACAGGTGATGTCGTAGTGTCCTGTCCTAGGAAGGCCGCCAGCATGGCATTGACGTCGTCCACCTCGATGCCGTGTTCGGCGGCTGCGCTGCCGACCTTGCTGGCACCGCCGACAAAAAACGTAGGCTGAGGCAATGCAGTCATGAGTTCTTCATTGGGATTGGGCGACAGTTCCAGGTAGTCCAGGAACTCCAGCCAACTGCCCGCGAAGTAGGCCGACAGGATAGGTTGCATTTTCTTGGTCAGCACGAGGCGCGCCAACGGGGTCCCACGTTTGGCCTTCTGCGCGGTCTTGTCGATGAAGGCGCTGATTCGCTCGGCGCGGAACGCGCGGACAATCGACAGTGGGTCGTGACCGATAATGGCGTCCAGCAGGGCGATGCGAGCCCGGGCGTGTCCAGCCCGGTCCAGGCCGCTCCAACCACCACGATAAGCGAAGGCCCACAGCACTGAGCCGGCGCTGATGCCCAGCCGTTGGTAGCAACGGACGATCTCCAGCCAGACGGTGCGGTGTTCGTCGGGTGTGCGCACTGGGGCGGCGGCCCGCTCTGTAATTGGCCGCAGTAACTGGTCGAACAAGGGAACGAGCAGCGACCAAGTAAGCATCGCGTCAGGAGAGGACGCCAGCCGCACCCGAACGTTGTCGTCAGCAGCGAGTGTCAGCGCGTACGAGGGCTGGCTCCGCAAATGTGCACTCAAGTTCACTGTCTGCGATTTGAGGGGCACCGCTTCTGGAAGGAACCAGGCTCCGTTGGCCTGTTGAGCCGACAAGGACAGGTTCTTCTCCAAGGCGGTCCGCCCGACCGGGTCGATGGGGGTGGCCGTGACCAGGGTATGGCGCTCCGGGTCAGTATCGTCGTCGACCAGGTTGATGATGCACTGGCCTGCTAAAGCGGCTTCGAGCAGTTGTGCTGTGCAGTGGTCAATGTCATCGAAGCGCTCGCGGCGCCCGCGTTCATTCTCCGACCGTAGGAACGCATAGGGCGGAAGACGTCCAAGGTACGCGGCTCGGTCTATGGCCTGGTCGCGGTCAGCCATGCATGCTCCGGATGACAGCGACGAACTGTTCAAACGGTTTAGGGTTCGGGTTCTTTTCGGCGTAGGCGGTGTATCTCTGGGCAAAGACGTCGAGCTCACGTTCCTGCCGACGTGCCTCAATCCGGTCGGCGTTGTGCAGGAACTGCTGCTGCGAGTCGCCTAGTTCCCACAAGACCACGGCCGAGGTCCCAGTGACCCTTTTTCATCGGTCTGGGGAGATGGTGATCACGAAGTGATCGCGATGCTGGCGTTCGGCCGGTGAAGCGAAGAAGCCCCTGTTAGA